>JACZXL010000076.1 GCA_022571635.1 Planctomycetota bacterium | reverse complement strand
GCGATCGGGCCGTGCTTCATTTCCGCCGCGGACATGCCCTCGGCGTGGATGTAGCTGATCTCCTTGAGCTTCAGCGCCCCTTCCAGCGCGACGGGATAGTTGTGGCCGCGGCCGAGGAACAGCCAGTTCTCGCGGTTCGCGTACCGCTTGCTGACAGCGTGAATCTGCTCGCTGAGCCCCAGCACAGTTTGCACATGATCGGGGATGGCCTCAAGTTCAGCGAGCAACCCGGCGACGTAATCCACGGAAAGGAATCGTCGCCGGCCGATGAACATCGCCAGCATGGTGGCCACCATCAACTGCCCGAGGAAGGCCTTGGTCGAAGCCACGCCGATCTCCGGGCCGACCCGTAGATAGATGCCGGCGTCGGTTTCCCGGGCCACCGAGGAGCCGACCACGTTGACCAGCCCCAGCGTGAGGGCCCCGCGTTGTTTGCCCTCCTGCAATGCCGCCAGCGTGTCGGCGGTCTCGCCCGACTGGCTGATGGCGATGACCACCGAGCCATCCTCGAGGATCGGGTTGCGGTAGCGGAACTCGCTGGCGAACTCGACCTCGGTGGGGATCTTGGCCAGATCCTCCATGAGGTACTCACCGACCAGCGCCGCGTGCATGGCCGTGCCTTGTCCGACGAAAATGATGCGTTTGGCCTTGACCAGCTCGCGTGCGTATTGGGCGATCCCACCCAGCACCACCTGTCCTTCGCGTGCATTGATGCGTCCCCGCAAGCACAAACGCAACGCCTGCGGTTGCTCGCAGATCTCCTTGAGCATGTAGTGCTCGTACGTGCCGCGCTCGATTTGATCGAGATCGAACTCCAGCTCGCGGATCTGCGGGGTGATCGGGACGTTGTCAATCGTTGTCGTGCGCAACGAGTCGCGGGTGAGCCTGGCGACGGTGTAGTCCTCGAGTGTGAAGGCCTGCGTGGTGTGGGCGACGATCGCGCTGGAATCCGAGGCGACGATGTATTCGTCCTTGCCGACGCCGACCATCAGCGGCGAACCTTTGCGGGCGACGATCAGCACCTCCGGCTCCTTCTGGCAGATCACTGCGATCGCATAGGCGCCGGTGACCTGCCGCAGCGCGGCCTGGACGGCTGCTTCCAGATCGCCGTCGTACAGCTCGCCAATCAAATGGGCCAGCACCTCAGTGTCTGTCTCGGAGCTGAAGGTATGGCCCCGCTCCTGGAGGTAGGTCTTCAAGGCAACGTAATTCTCAATGATCCCGTTGTGAATCAGGGCGATGCCGTGGCCGTTTGTCGGGTCATCGCGGTGCGGATGGGCATTTCGCTCGCTGGGTTTGCCATGGGTGGCCCAGCGCGTGTGGGCGATCCCGATGGTGCCGTCGAATCCGCCACATTGGGCCAGCATCTCCTCCAACACTCGGACCCGTCCCTCGGTCCGCGCGACATGAATCTCCTTGTTGATAACAGCCAGGCCCGCCGAATCGTAGCCGCGGTACTCCAGCCTCTTGAGGCCTTCCAGAAGAATCGGCTTGGCCGGCTTGTGCCCGATGTAGGCCAATATGCCACACACGATTGCGTCCTTTCTACGTTGGCGGCAATACTACGCGGACCGCGGTCGATCGGATCGACCATTATTGCCTCTGGGCCGGCTTGCCGCGCCGTATCCGGCCGCATGGACCGCTAGAATTGTCCATATGGCCGATCTGTGGTCAAGCGAACGAAGGCCCAAGCGGGCGACCGTCGAGCCGCTGGCCCTGAGGATGGGTGCACAACAGCTCGGCCACGGCGAAAACTACGTCTCCCCACACGACTCGGCCGATGGATACGTACCTCAGGACTACCTGGGCATCGATCGTGTCTACTACCGTCCCACGCACCGAGGCTACGAAGCCCGCATTCGCAAACGCCTCGAAGATCTCCGGGTTCGCCGAACACAGCCCGACGAGCACTCAACCGCCCTGCACCCGCACCATGACTGACGCGAACCGTCAGGCGAAGTCGGGCGTTCGAGCCAAAATGCGGGCAATGCTTGCGGCGATGACCGACGAGCAGCGCCAGCTTGCCTCAGCCGCTGCATGTTCCCGCCTGTGCAAACTCGAAGTGTTTCGTGACGCCGCCGTGAGCATGTTGTACATGCCGTTGGCCGGCGAGATCGACCTCACTCCGGTCGCCATACGATGTTTCCAGATGGGCAAGACCGTTTGCGTACCGAGGGTGGATTGGAAACGCCGGGACATGATCGCGGTCGAAGCCACCTCATTCGACGACCAGTTCATGGAGATCGACGAGCATGGCCTGCGCGTCCCGCGTGAAGGCCGGCCGGTGCCGCCGACGATGATCGATCTCGTGGTCGTCCCCGGGCTGACCTTCGACACTCAAGGCCATCGCCTTGGTCGCGGCGGTGGGTTCTATGACCGGTTCCTGAGCCGGCTCCGCCAAACAGCCACGACGATCGGCCTGGCTTTCGATGCGCAGATCATCGACCGGGTCCCTGTGGGCGACCGCGATATCGCTGTGGAAATCATCGTGACCGATCGCCGTACTATTCACGCCTAGCCTTCTCCGACCATTCTTGAGACAATACCGCCGGGTCAAGATCAACGCATCGAACCATCGCCAAGCCACCCCACCCATAGCCACAGGAGAGCCGCCATGGCACTGCATAGCCAAACCGCTCGACCGGTGAGCAGACGCAGTTACATGTATCGCCGGCCGCGACGACGACGCAACCGCAACGTGATCGCGATCGTCATCGTGCTGCTGGCGGTGTTGACGGGCATCACGTTGTGGTCGAGCAACGGCGCTGCGGGCCCGGCCGAGCGATCGCCCATCACCCCTGATCGCCCCGGCAATATCGACCCAATTCTCGACACCGCGGTAACGGGTGATGCCGAACCGGTCGATTCCATCCCACTCGTCACTGCCGCCCCGCCGAAAACCACCGGAGCCGCTAAAGCGGCTGAGCCTCCGGCCGACTACGCCCCGGACCCCGACCCGGCGCCGCCGACCGCCGCCGACCGCATAGCGGCTGATGACGAACTCCGGCCGCAGCCGACAGTGTCAGCCATCGCGCCGTCGATCCGAGACCGGCAACGGGCGCTGCTGCTTATGGAATCGGGGCTTACGCTCGCCGAAGCAAACCGTCCCCTCCAGGCAAGGCAGAGGCTCACTTCGGCCCTGGATTTGCAAGCTCTGGCCCCGGGCGAGGCCCAAGTGGTACGCGACGCACTGATCAACCTCAACCGGCGACTGGTCTTCAGCCCCGAGATCGTCGAAGGCGATCCGTTCTGCCGCCCTTACGTTGTTGGGCCCAACGACCAACTGGGGAGAATCGTCAAGGATCAGTCCCTCGCGGTGGACTGGCGATTCATCATGCGGATCAACCGGATTCCAAGCGAGCGCCACCTCCGGGCCGGACACCGCCTGAAGCTGATCACCGGGCCGTTCCATGCGGTAGTGCACAAATCCGATTTCCGCTTGGATCTGTATATGGGCTCCGGCGCCCGCCGAGTGTTCGTCGCGAGTTACTCCGTCGGCTTGGGTGAGTTCAACTCCACGCCGCTGGGCATGTTCAGGGTCCGCGCGGGCACAAAGCTCATCAACCCCGCATGGACCAATCCTCGCACCGGCCAACGATTCGAGAGCTACGATCCGCAGAATCCCATCGGCGAACGATGGATCGGCCTGGCTGGGATCGACGAGGCCACGCGCGACCTGATCGGCTACGGGATCCACGGAACCATCGAGCCTGAATCAGTCGGAAGGCAGTCATCGATGGGGTGCATACGAATGCTGCCGGAAGATGTCGAAATAATCTACGAGGTGTTGATCGAGCAGACGAGCACGGTCGAGATCCGCCCGTAGCTGCAAGGATGCACCGCCCAGCCGATTTGGGGTGAGTTTCTTGGGTCGAGAGCCGGACCGGTCAAAACAGCAACTGGAGCTGCGTGCGGATGACGACCTGCGGCTCCGAGCCCGCCGCATCAGTCCGCCATCCGGCAATATTGCTGTCCCAGGCCGACTCGATCTGAGATAGGCCGAAGCCAATGTCGGCCGAAAGCTTCGCGTCGTGGCCGTCAAAATAGTAGTTGCCACCCAGAGTGAGCAGAGACACATCCGCAAAGTTAAGGGCCGCAAAATCGAAAATCCCGTATTCGAATCTGGCGAACGCCTCGAACTTCGGGGTGAAATAGGCCCCCCCTTGGATCACGAGTCCATAGACGTTGACGTCACCAAACCCCGGGTCGTCGATCAAATGATGGGTCAGGGAGGCGAAGACGCTTGCGCCGCCCCACTCGGCCGACGCATCGACGGTCCAGGCGAACCACAGCTCCTCGTCGCGTGCAGATCCGAAGCCCGTCCCGAACTCGTCCTGCTGCAGGTGCGCGCCCACGCCGACCAGCAGGCCGAACTCTTCACCGGCGGGACTTGTGAAGTCGTCAAACTGCGCCCAACGTCCGGCAATCAGATACTCATACCGCCCGGTCCCGGCGTATTCCGCCAGGCCCGCCGCACTGAACAAAGTGTTGGCCGGCGTTGTCCCCACGATGCCGAAACCGCCGACCTGGTCCTGGCCGGCGTCGGACACTGCCAAGCTCAGCCGCGACGTATGGTTGGCATAGGTCAGCTCCACACCCTGCGAGCGACCGAGATTCAGTGACTCATTGATCAGCGACCGTTCGACCGCAAGCTGCCTCGCGCTGGAGACGAGCTCTTCGCGGCCAAACGGCAGTTTGAACTGCCCGGCTCGCACGCTCCACTCGTTGTTGAGAAGGTACCGCACCCAGGCGTCCTCAAGGCCGAATCCTCCGCCGTTGCGGTCAAACCTGCCCTTGACCAGATAGGTCAGATCGCGGTTGAACACGTGCCCACGAAACGCGAGCTTGGTGCGAGTATTTTCGAAGCCGCCGATATACCGGTCCGGCCGGTCGTGGTGGTTCCAGACATATCGAAACTGAAGCTGCCCTTCCAATTGCAGCTTGAAGCGACCGTCGGGGCTGGCCAGGAAGAAGTGATCGCTCCATCCTGCAATCAAGCCGTCCTGAAGCAGGCTGGCGCGGACGTCGGCGTCGGAAAGCACATCCGCAACGAGGTTGCGGACCTCGTCGGCCCGCTGCTCGGTGAGCCAGGTGTCGCCGAGCTGTGCATGCAGCTCGTCGATCTCGCCCCTCATTGTGGTCTTGTCTTCTTCGAGGGTCTCGATGCGCTCCAGGAGATCAGCGATCGTAGGCTGTGGCGACCCCTCCCCGCCGTCTCCGGCCAAGGCCGAAGAATCGACCAGCAGCGACGCACCCGCCACCAGCAGTCCCAGTCCCACACTGCGTTGCATCTCACCCAACTCCTGGAAAGGCTCTGGGCGACACTTCGGCGCGGCGACACACCCGCCGATCGCCATTCCACCGGCGGCGCCTCACGACTTCGAGCTACCGAAGGCGCCTCGATGAGGTGTATCGACCGAGCAGGAGCGCGACTTGTCCGGAAGCGGATCGAAGCTTTGAACCCAGAGATATCCCTCGCGAGGCCCGATTCCCTGTGATATCGGAACTAGAGCGGCCAGTGAGCAACTGGTGTGGCCGTCACGAGGCGCGCCCGTCCTAACCCGAACTGATCACCGCAGAGCCGCAGAGGGCGCAGAGAGGTGCAGAGGCGATGCCTATGAACGCCAACGCCCTTGGCCAGGCACGACAGCCTGGAATGTTCACTGCTTTGGATCGACGGCTGCATCGCACCTTCTCTTGACCTTCCTCTGCGCCCTCTGCGTCTCAGCGGTGATGAATAATGCAGGCTAAGAACACCAAAAAGAAACGACCGGCCGGGGGTGCCGGCCGGTCGATTGGTTTTCGTCAATGCCCCGTGCGGGGCCATTGGCCGATCGCGTGTAAGCCGTTTAGAACATAATCTGCACTTGGCTGCGGATCACCACCTGGCCGTCCTCACCGACATCGTCAACCCGGAAGCCGGTGATGTTGGCGGGGGCGACGCTGACCTCATCGAAGCCGATGCCGATGTCGGTCGTCCATTTGGCGTTGTGCCCGGAAAAGTAGCGGGTAGCGCCAATGGTGAAGATGCTCAGATCTTGAGTGACAGGAACCGTGACGAGATCAAAATCACTCCACTCATATCGGCCGAACAATTCCCAATTGTCGCTCAAGTAGTATCCGCCCTGGACAACGATGGCGGTCTGATCAACGTCAAGGGTAGGTGTGGGAAAGTCAACGCTGGTGTACACCAGTGCAGCAAATGCGTTCCAGCCGTCGTACTCCACGGAGACATCACCGGTCAGGACCAGAACGTCGGTATCCGGAGCGCCTGGGGTTCCGACGTCCTCCGACGTCTGGTAGTGCAACGCGCCTCCAACCATGACGCCTCGCTCGCTCCCGTTGGGGCTGGTGAAGTCGTGGAACTGATCCCAGTTGCCCATTGCCAGCCACTCGACGCGGGCGGTGAGGGCAAAGTCCGTATCCTGAGTACTCCAAACAGAGCCGCCGGTGCGCATGCCATCGCTCAACATCGCCATGACATGGAACTGGTCACCCAGGTAGTCCAAGGCGACCCCGTCCACCCGGCTGGCCGTATAGAAGTAGTTGACGTTCGACCGCTCGACGAGCAGTTGATACTGGCTTGCCACGAGCTCTTCGCGGAGCAACGGGGCCTTCATCGTGCCGAGCAGGACCGTCAGCCCATCGCCGTACTTGTAGCCGAGGTAGGCATCGCCGGTTCCGGCGCGACCGTCAGCAGCCGACATCGTGCCGGAGGGTGAACCTACATTGATCTCGACCTTGTAGATCCAGTCCTGGTTGACGACGTTACCAGTGAGGATGAATTTCGTTCGCGTGTTCTCAAACCCGTAACGATCCTCATCGATTGCGCCTGCGACGGCACCTTCATCCTGGTCGTTCCAAACGAACCGCTGTTGCATGTGAATGTTGGTGCGCAGCGACCAGTTGCCATCGGCACTTGAGATAACTGCCCCATTGTCATAGCCAGCGGTGACGCCTTGGGCCAGAAGACTTGCGCGGGTGTCGGCATCGGCCAACACATCTTGCACGAGTCCTCTGATCTCGTCGGCGCGTTGCTCGGTGAGCCAGTTGTCGTTCTGCTGCGCCCGCATCTGGGCCATCTCCGCCCGGAGCTCAGCAACTTGGGCTTTCAGATCTTTGTTATTTGCGTCGGCGGTGGTGTCGGCAAAGCTGCCGCCGGTTAGCGCCAGCGCAGCCGCGCCCACAACGAGGCCGACTTGCTTCGTCAGATTCATTCGATGACTCTCCTATCTGACGGACACGCAGGCCGACACTGAGCCCGGCGTCCAAGTTCATCCACCCGTCCGGAATCGTCCGAGCCAACAAGGCTTGGACCGCGGACGTGATTGCCACCATATCGACCGAGTATGGCCGATTCATTGAAAGCGAAGATGATAGTGACTTGGCCGAATGTCGCCACCTCAGATGTGAATTTGGGGAAAAAAGTGGGTAACCAGAGGGCCTCGGACGCCATTTCTGGATATAAACTCCTTTACTTCAACGACTTAGATCGTTCAACTCAGGCCCGCGAAACAGCCGCAAGCCGTCTCATGGCCCGGTCTGCGGCCAAAGCTCTTTTTTGCCAAAAGCGCCCTTGGCGCAACGGTTGCGCGGTCAATCAAGGCGCGACGTGGCGGGCCGTTCCCTCGAGCCTTTGTCAACCCCAGCCGTGATGAGATGTAACTCCATGAACTAAAGCGGTTTACGATCAATTCCGCCTAGGTGAGCATGCTAAGCGCTTCGCCGATGGTGGACACGCAGGAGCACTTCACGCCCACCGCGGCGCCCTCGGCGGGCTGTTTGGCCCCGATCACGGTCCGATACCCTTGGCGCTGGGCCTGACGGAGCCTCGGGCCGAGTTGCTGCACCGAACGAATTTCGCCCCCGAGCCCGATCTCGCCGATCGCAGCCGTCCCTGCTTCCAGCGTTCGCCCGTAATGCGCCCCGGCTATGGCCAACGCCAGCGCAAGATCTGCGGCCGGCTCCACAACGCGCAGACCCCCAACCGCCGAGGCAAACACATCCTGGTCGGCCAATCGCAACCCGCCATGTTTTTCCAACACGGCGATGAGCATGGCAAGCCGATTGGCGTCGACACCGGAGGCGCGGCGCTTCGCGGCCCCGAGGAATCCCGTCGCCGTCAGCGCCTGGACCTCCGCCAGCAGGCAGCGCGTGCCGAACATGGCCGGGCACACCACCGATCCCGGCTGCGGCGGCGAGTTGGGGTCCAGCACGTCCGTGACCTCGGTCACTTCTATCAGTCCCGTCTCGGTCATCTCAAACAGACCGATCTCAAGCGTGGTGCCGAAGCGATTCTTCTGGCCTCTGACGATCCGCCGTCCATGGTGCTGATCGCCCTCAAACGACAACACCACGTCGACGAGATGCTCCAGCAGCTTGGGGCCGGCCAACTGCCCGTCCTTTGTGACGTGCCCGACCAGAACGATCGTCATGCCGGAGACCTTGGCCAGGTACACCAATTCGGTGCAACATCGCCGAAGTTGCGCGACCGAGCCGGGCGATGCTTCGAGGTCCGGCTGATAGACCATCTGAATCGAATCGATAATCATCACCGCCGGCTGGGTCTTGCGGGCCTGCTCCACGATCCGGGCAAGACTCGTGTCGGCAAGAACGAACAGATCACCCAGCGTGTCAAGATCGGTGTCGCGGCCGATGAGGCGTTCAGCACGAAGCCGCGTCTGGTACGCCGATTCCTCGCTCGTGGCGTACAGCACACGACAATGGTCACGCGCCAAGCAACCAGCCACCTGCAACAGAAGCGTTGACTTTCCAATCCCCGGTTCACCGCCCAACATCGTGACCGAGCCCGGAACGAGCCCGCCGCCGAGGACCCGATCGAACTCGGCGATGCCTGTTGACTGCCGTCGGATGTGGTCCGCTTCAATCTGCGGCAGGGGCGTTGCCATCGGCGACGGAGGCGCATCATCCCCAGTCCACAGCTGAACCAAACCGCTCGGCGCGCCGTCTCTCGCGGCCGGTGCCGGGGTGAACGACTCGAGGCCGTCCCACGTCCCGCAATCCGGGCATTTGCCCATCCATCGCGATTGCACCCCACCGCAGGAACGACACACAAACTGCGGTTTGCGTTTGGTCTTGGTCCCAGCCATGGCCCCAGTGTACTGCGCAGGTCCAGTCGTCGGGTGCCACGCACAGCGAGGCCGTCCCGGCGCGCCGGGATGCGTGCCGCAGGACCATTTGTGCGCTTCGGTTCCTACCGAAGACACCGACGACTCCCTTCGGTCGCTGTCGGTGGCACCCGCCCTCGTTCCGTATCACCCCTAATTCGCATAAAAGGGGTCGGGAGTCGTTTATGGGGGGTTGGGGTGATTTGGACGTGGGTGTGACGCACAGCGAGGCCGTCCCGGCGCGCCGGGAGTCGCTGTCGGTGGCACCGGGCATGGTGCGCGGCTCATCACACGAACTCCCGAACCCGTGCCCCGCCCTTTCTCGTACATACTCATATGGGCCAGCGACCCCAATCTCGCGGATTCGCACGCAGCGATCTTCTTGCGGTCGTTGTCGTTGTTGTGACGGCCAGCGTCATCGCTTGGCTCTTGCTGCCTTTTCGGACGGGTCATGGCCCTACAACACTCACCAAAGATCAAGCACAAGTCAAAAAGATCCACCAGTCCCTGATTGTCTTCTCCCGCGAACTCGATGGCTCGTACCTGCTTCCAAGTCTCATCGCCGAACCGATCAAAGACGGCACAGAAGACTTCTCACTCAACCACACTGCGAACCTCTATTCGTTGATGGTGATGCGCCATTATGTGACTCCCACAATCCTGGTCAGTCCAACTGAACCTAGCAGCAATATTCGTGTCAAAGACGACTATGCATTCGACGCGTTTGAGCCCACCAACGGCGTACACTGGGATTCTTCTTTCGTTATGCACATCGATGATCACAGTATCGGCGCGAACGGTTCTTACGCGCATGCGGCCGTGGTCGGTGATCGCAGGGCGAGCGTTTGGCGAGATACCATGGACGGAGCCATGCCCGTCTTCGGCACCCGTGGTGTAAGAAACGGCGTCGGTCCAGGTCATCCGGACTACGACCGCTCCCTTACGCTGGAATTCTTTGAACCCTATCGCAAATGGGTCGGCAACATCTGTTTTGCCGACAACCATACTGAGATACTCGATACCTTCTTCCCAGAAGGGCTCACTTTCGACGACGGCTCCGGCGCCAAGCCGGACAACATCTTCGCAGCGGAGTTCGATCATCCAAACGGCAATCAAGCCGACGCCGACGCGTTCCTCGTCATTTGTACCGCAGCAACGCAGTACACCCTCACCGACGTCTACGACCCGCTTGAGGATTGAACTTCCGGGTGCCACGCACAGTGAGTGAGCCGAAGGCGAGCGAGTCGTG
Source organism: Planctomycetota bacterium (assembly GCA_022571635.1). Lineage (GTDB taxonomy): Bacteria > Planctomycetota > Phycisphaerae > Phycisphaerales > SM1A02 > JADFNO01. The sequence goes on along the minus strand of JACZXL010000076.1, from coordinate 3,153 downwards.
CGTGCTCTGCCGCGTACCGAAGACACCCACGACTCCCTTCGATCGCTGTCGGTGGCACCCGCCCTCGTTCCGTATCACCCCTAATTCGCATAAAAGGGGTCGGGAGTCGTTTTTGGGGGGTTGGGGTGATTTGGACGTGGGTGTGACGCACAGCGATGTCGTCCTGGCGCGCCGGGAGTCGCTGTCGGTGGCACCTCGAACGCGTGGCGTTGTTTCGCTGAGGAGCGCCTGTTGACGATCGACCCGCCGTGGGCGGCGGGGCTTAGCGGGTGGTATGGCGGTGTCTGATAGATGTTTGGCGCCGTGGACCGCTCGCACGCTTCGCCCGAGGACGGGCCGAAGCGTGGCACCCCCGGAAGCGCTCGCACGCTTCGCCCGAGGACGGGCCGAAGCGTGGCACCCCCGGAAGTTAGAGAGCCGTCCAATCAATCGGCTGGGTGTGATCGATCCTCGGCAGATCAACCTTCATCACCTCGACGTACTTTTGGGCGGCGCCGGTGTTGAAGATCACGATCGTCTCGTTGGGTTTGATCTCGCCTTCAGCAAGGGCACGTTGCAACACGCCGATGCAGGCCGCCGACTCCGGGCACAGTGAGATGCCTTCCAGCTCACAGGCATCGCTCATCCATTCTTTGAGTCGTGACTCGTCGGCGGCCATCGCCTTGCCGCCGGAGGCCCGCACCGCATCGAGAATCATGAAATCACCCACCGCCCCCGGCACGCGCAGACCGGCGGCGATCGTGCGCGCGTCTGTCACTGGCTCGGCGAACCGCTCGCCGGCCTCAAACGCATTGACGATCGGCGGGCACCCACTGGACTGACAGGCGTACATCCGCGGCCGGTTGTCCGTCTCAAGCCAGCCGAGTGTGGCCAGCTCGTCGAACGCCTTGCACATCCCGATCAATCCCGTGCCGCCGCCGGTCGGATAGAGAATGACATCCGGCAGCCGCCAGTGCATTTGCTCAGCGAGTTCCAGGCCCATCGTTTTCTTGCCTTCGATTCGATAGGGCTCCTTGAGCGTGCTCATGTCGAACCAGCCCATAGCGTCCTTACCCTCACGAACAATTCGGCCGCAGTCGTTGATCAGACCATCGATCAGAAAGACCTTGGCCCCGTGCAGCGCGGCTTCGTATTGATTGACAATCGGCGTGTCGGCGGGCATGAACAGGTAACACTCGATCCCGGCCCGGGCGGAATAGGCGGCGAGGGCTCCCCCGGCGTTGCCGGCGGTGGGGGCGGCGAGCCGTTGGATCCCGAACTGCTTGGCCATGGAGACGGCGATCGCCATGCCGCGAGCCTTGAACGAACCGGTGGGTAGCCGCGACTCGTCTTTGATATACAGGTTGCTCGCGCCGAGCTGTTGGCCGAGCCGATCGCACTTCAGCACCGGCGTCATCGTCTCGCCGAGGGAAACGATGTGCTCATCTGATTCGACCGGCAGCAGCTCGCGGTACCGCCACATGCCCGCGGTCCGATCGGCCAAGGCATCGCGCGTGACATTTTCACCGAGGGCGGCGAGGTCGTATCGCACCCACAGCGGCCGATCGTTGTGCATCGTCTGCACCACCCCGGCCGGAAGCTCCGTGCCGTCCAAGGCCGATTCGAGATGGGTGATGTAGCTGTCTTGGTTATCGGTCATCGGGGTTTGCACCGCGCAAGGGCGGGCGACCTCTCGCCGGAGCACCTATATATAAGGATGCCGGGACGAGCGTCGCTCATCGGACGGACTGCAGATTACCGGAGCCTCTTCATGCGGTACACCCACCGGCCGTACGCAAGAATTGCGCGGAGGCGTTGCGAGCGCGAGGGGCGCAGGGCCGGATCGCAGCCAAAGACGGTTTCCTGCCTCCACCGCCAGTATGCCCCGCGAAGCCGAAACCTCGTCTTTACGCCCAGCCAACCCAGCTCCCATAGCCCACCAAGCGTTTCGGCGATGTTGCGCATCACAGCTTCCCAGGCCAGGGGAATAAGGATCGTCGTCTACGGCGTTGTCCGACTACCATAATCATCGAGAAATCACCGAAGAGCGTCTGACGTGAACTACCACTCAACCGTGCAGGAAGTGTACCGTCAAGCGGCCCGACAGCCGGCCCGATCGCTGTGCTGTGTGCCGCAAAAACCGATGTTCCTGCCCGGGCTTCACATCCCCTCGATCATGCACGAGATGAACTACGGCTGCGGCAGCACGGTTCATCTCCAGGACATGACGGACGGGCAACGAGTGCTCTATGTCGGCGTCGGCGGCGGGCTCGAGGCATTACAACTGGCGTACTTCGCGCGGCGACCAGGTGCCGTCATTGCCATCGATCCCGTCAGCGAGATGCGCGAAGCCGCAAAGCGGAATCTCCAGGAGGCTGCCAAGACCAACGATTGGTTTGATCCGTCGTTTGTTGATATCCGTGATGGCGACGCTTTGGAGCTGCCGGTCGAGGACAAGACGATCGACCTTGCGGCGCAGAACTGCCTGTTCAACATCTTCACTACGCAGGAAGACGGCGGGGACTTGGAACGAGCCCTGAGTGAGATGCACCGGGTGCTTCGCCCCAGCGGGCGGTTGTCGATGTCCGATCCCATAACACCCCGCCCGATGCCCAAGCATCTTCGCAACGACGCGAATCTGCGGGCGCAGTGCATCTCCGGATGTCTGACTTATGACCGGTACATCGGGACGTTGGTCGAAGCAGGCTTCGGCAGCATCGAGGTTCGGTCGCGCCGGCCGTACCGGATGCTAGACCGCCTGCGTTACGAACTGGACGAGGACCTGCTGCTGGAAAGCGTGGAGGTCTGCGCGTACAAGGTGCCGGCGCCCAACGATGGGCCGTGCGTCTTCACCGGTCGAACCGTTATCTATACCGGCCCAGACGAATCGTTCGACGACGGCCGGGGCCATGTGATGCCGCGCGACATTCCGCTTGGCGTGTGCGACAAGACGGCCGAGGCCCTGGCGGCGCTGGGACGGGACGACCTGACCGTCACCGAGTCCACCTGGCATTACGCAGGCGGCGGGTGTTGCTGATCTTGTTGATCGTCAAGAAGCGCTCGCCTGCGGCTCGCGGCTAAACGGGGCGGAACCCGATCGTGTCGACTTTGCAACTTCCCATTCTCAACGGCACCCATTTCAAGGCCCACTTCGAGGCCCAGCTCCGCGCCGCG
>JACZXL010000318.1 GCA_022571635.1 Planctomycetota bacterium | reverse complement strand
ACGCGGATCGTTCGATCGGACGAACCGGAAATGAGCCGCGTCCCGTCGGGGCTGAACGCAAGCCCGTTGATCACGTCGGTGTGTCCGTTCAGAACCTGAACGGTGCTGAACTCTTCACCGCTCCACGTCCGGATCATCGCATCGGACGATCCGCTTGCGATCATGGAGCTGTCGGGGGAGAACGCGATACAGGTGACCGGCGAATCCTGACCGGCCAGGACAGCGACCTCGGATCCGTTGCGGCGATCCAGGACGACGATTGACCCCGTCGAGAGCGCAGCGGCGATGAGCGTCGCGTCAGGCGACAACGCGATCGCATTGACTGACTCGGCGAAATCAAATGACGTCGTCTCGGTGAGTTCATCCACATCCCACACGCGAACCGTGCCATCCCACGACGCGGAAATCAGTTGGCGAGAATCAGGGGTGAACGCGACGGTGCTGATCAAGCGCTCGTGCCCTTGCAGCGTGCCGAGCAGGGCGGCGGTTTGTGCATCCCACACGCGAATGGTCTTGTCATCGGAGGCTGAAGCGAACCGCGCGCCATCCGGGCTGAACACGACCGACCGTATGGCCGCGGTGTGGCCCGCTACGCGGCCCAGACGGACACCCGTCAGCGCGTCCCAGATCGTGACTCCAAAGTCATCATCGCCGGTGATGACGCGTGTTCCGTCGGGCGAGAATCCGACAGCGCGGACACCCGGAAGCCGCCCGCCGGCAGCGTCAGCGGCCACGTTGCTGACATCCTCGAATGAACCGGCAGACCACAAGCGGATGGTTTGATCTTCCGAGGCGGTTGCGATCCTGGTTCCGGTTGGATCGTAGGCGAGCGACGTGACGATCCCGTCGTGGCCGCGAAGCCTGATGATCTGAGCCCCGGTCAGTGCGTTCCAGATACGCACGGTTCGATCCTCGGACGCGGAGGCAATTCGCGTTCCATCGGGGTTGATCGCGACATCGGTCACGTAGGCGGCGTGTCCCTTCAACGTGTGCATTGACTCACCAGTGACGGGATCCCAGATACGAACGGTTCCATCTTCCGATCCGCTGACCAGCATTCGTCCGTCAAGCGAGAACGCCAGGGAGTTGAGATACCCCTCGTGTCCGGTGAGCTCGACACGGAGATCGCCGGAGTTCGCATCCCAGATTCGGATGATCCCGTCATCCGCGCCGGAGGCAATGATGCGGCCATCGGCGCTGATGGCGACGCAATCAACGGAGGCGTCTCTGTGCGTGATGATGCGCTCTTCGGTCGCGGTGGCGACGTTCCAAATTCGCAGCGTCTGGTCCGTCGATCCGGAAACGAGGCGCGTTCCATGCCGGCTGTAGCAGAGAGAGGTGATGACGCCTTCGTGGCCGCGCAACGTCGTGACCGAGGCGCCGGTCACAGAATTCCAGATCTTTACGGTCATGTCGGCGGCGCCTGATGCTATGTGGATGCCGTCGGGGCTTGACGCCACCGCAAAGACCGGTGAACCGTGGCTTGCAAGTTCCTGTACCTGCTCACCGGTAACCGCACTGAACACGCGGATGGCGCCATCGGTCGATCCCGAAATCACGCGCGACCCATCGGGGGTAAAGTCAACCGAATTGATCCAGTCCTCGTTTCCCTCGATCACCATGTGGCTGGCGTCGGTGAGATTCGACAGATACTGCCATTCCCATCCGCGAAAGCGCTCCGGAGCGTAGGCGAGGCCGCGCTTGGCGGCGATGACTTCATCTTGCTCGAGCGCCGCGGCGGCGGCGGCCAGGTTGACGATGTACGCCTGTTGTTGCGCGCGAGCTTCGGCGGCAATCGCGGCGTCTCGCCGTCGATCTGATTCCGCCTTGGCTGCCTGCGCCTCGATTCGTGCGGCGTTCGCCTCATCGCGTTGACCGATCGCCGTCCGTTCCGCCCTCGTCGCGCGACTTTCCGAGACCGTGGCCTGCACCGCGAAGCTGACGCTGATGGCCGTCGCGAGCACCATCGCGATGGCGACGACCACGGTCGCCGTGAATGCCGCCCGATTGCGGCGCGCGAACTTGCGCACCTTATAAATGACGCTCGGCGGCCGGGCCTCGATTGGCTCATCCTTTAGGTATCGCTCGATATCGCGCGCAAGATCGGCGGCGGACTGATACCGCCGATCGCGGTCTTTCTCCATCGCCTTGCAGATGATTGTTTCGATATCACCCCGCAGGTCGCGTTCAATCGTGCTCGGTTTCGGCGGGACCTGCTCGCGAACAATGCGTGCCGCTTCGTAGATGATCGCGCCGCCAAGGTCGTACGGGAGCTTGCGTGTGAGCAGCTCATAGAGAACCACACCAAGCGAATAGATGTCGCTTCGCGTATCAATGTCATGCGGATCGCCGGCGCACTGCTCAGGGCTCATGTATTGCAACGTGCCGATGATCTGTCCGACATTGGTTTGCAATGTGGTCTTGACGATATCCGAATCGGTGGTCCGAGCCACGCCAAAGTCGATGATCTTGGGTTCACCATCGCGATCGACCAGAATGTTCGCCGGCTTGAGGTCGCGGTGAATGACGCCTTTCTGATGCCCGTGGTGGATCGCATCGCATACCTTGGCGAACAACGTGACCGTCTCGCGGGTTCCAAGCTTCTTGAGACGGACGTGCTCATCAATCGCGCAAGCCGACGGAATCAATTCCATGGCAAAGAACGGCACCGCGGTATCCCCATCCATGTATGTGCCGGCTTTGTAGACCTGGGCGATGTTGGGATGGTGCAGCCGTGCCAGAACCTGCGATTCAAATTCAAAGCGGCGAAGCGTGGACTTGGAAACGATGCCCTTCTTCATGAGCTTGAGGGCCACGGTGCGGCGCGGGTTCTGCTGCATCGCCAGATAGACCGTGCCCATGCCGCCCGAAGCGATCACACTCTTGATGTGGTACTCGCCGATGCGTTCCGGGATGTCCGGCCCAAGGGAGCCGGCCCTTCGCGCCACGTCACCGCTCGTCTCTGCATCCGCGGAAAACCGGGCTTCATTCTGGTCATCGATCATGCAAAGACTGCCGTACCCGAAACTCGCGCGCATGTGCGCGCGAAGGGAGCAGGGAACATCTACTCGAACATGCCGTTCGCCTCGAGAATACAGAGCACCGCGAGGGCGCATTGCTCAGCGAGCGTCGCGACGGTCGTCGCACTTTGAAGCTGTTGAAGGTTCTTTCCGGCCACCGCCGAAAACGCGGCATGCGCCTCCGGCCCCGCATCACCCAGAACGCGCACCTCCATCACCAAGCCGCCGGCGGAGACGCTCCACCAGGTCTCTGTTTGTGATTCGTCATCAGTCAGCGTGGCATAGACAAGCATGCCGTTGGATGACCCGTCTTGGACGATCGAGCGAAATACCCTAAACGATGATCTATCGAAGGGAAATGGCGCCGAACCGAGCGCCTGTCCGGCGGCGTTCATGGCCGCGTTATTCAGCGGAGTATCGAGTCGATGGACGGATGCGGTGTCTGCAAATGCCCGATAAACGTTCCCCAACTGGCGCGCCGCCAGAACCGAGTCGGCGAACGCGGTTTCTGTAATGACACGGGTCTTGAGCGCGCACAGCACGACGACATGCGCAATTGACGCGGCGCTTGATGGAAGATTCAGCGCGGCGAGGTTCACATCATGATTGCCGTCGGACAGGAGAGCCTTGAT
>JACZXL010000075.1 GCA_022571635.1 Planctomycetota bacterium | reverse complement strand
ACGTCGGCGACATTCAACGGCATCACCGGCCCGGAAGATCGAAACACGATCGGCGGACGAATCTTCGGCCAGGTCGCGGACACCGGTTTCGACTACGACCTCGAAGGCGCGTACCAGTTCGGCGAGGTCGGGGCCGGTGACATCAGCGCCTTTATGATCGCAAGCAAGTTGGGCTATCGCCTCCGGGAAGTGTCGGGCTCGCCAAGGCTGCACGTGGGATTTGACTATGCTTCGGGCGATAAATCACCCGGCGGCGACGTCGAAACCTTCAACCAACTCTTTCCACTTGGGCACGCATTTTTAGGGTATATCGACATCGTCGGCCGACAGAACATCATTGATCTCAATGCGGGGGCAACGATAACGCCGTTGGAATCAATGACCGTGGGGTTGACCGGCCATCTGTTGTGGCGAGCCGAGGATACGGACGCGCTGTACAACGCAGGCGGCGGGGTCGTTCGGGCCGGTGGACTCGGCGTCGATGACGAAGTCGGCGCGGAGCTTGATCTCACGATCAAGTACAAGTTTGATCGCCACCTGACGGGTCTCTTGGGGTACAGTCACTTCTTCGCCGGCGACTTCATCGAAGAATCCGGCGCCAGCGAAGACATCGACTTCGTCTACGTGCAGTTGCAGTATGTGTTCTAGGTCTTTCGCAACGCGCACCGAGGTGTCACTATTATTGCTTCGTGTCCTGTGTGTCCCGAGCCGCCTCGGTGTGCTTGGCCTTCCAGGCGGCGTCGATCACGGCTAGATACTGGGCGGGATTCTTTTTGAATTCGGGCTTGCATCCGGCGCAACAGAATCGCACGAGGCGGTTGCCAACAATGATCTCGACCGGCTCGCCCATCGAGCCGAGCGGCCCCTTGGCGACAACGCAAGTCTCCAGCGGATAGTGATCACGCTGCTTCGCGACGATCGCAGCGTCGATCTTCTTGAGATACGCCGCGGCGTCTTTGTTGAACATTTTGATACAGCCTGTGCAGCAAAGGCGCACGAGACGATTCTTGTAGACATAATTTACCGAGATGTCTTCGCCGTCTTCAACCAACGGATTGCCGCTGATAATGCAGGTGTCGAGGGGATAGTAGTGGACTTGCACCTTGACAAGCTGTTCGTCGATTTTCTTAAAACCCGCCTTCTTGTCAGCCTCGAACCTGCCAATGCAGCCGTTGCAGCAGAAACGAACCTCACGGCCGTCGTATTCCTTGACGATCGCGTCGCCCATCGACCCCAGCAATTTGCCGGAGATGGGGCAGGTCGCGAGCGTGTAGAGATCGCCCTTGGGCTCGTCGTTCGTCTTGGTCTGCTTCTTGTCGTCTTGGTCGGCTGTTACCCGTTGCTTGAACGACGCCAAAACGAATTGGTCCTTGCGGCCGTTGTCCCACGCGGCGAAGGGCGCTTCACAACCCCCGCAGCAGAAGCCGACCGTTTTACCTTCATAGGTCACGAACGTTTGGCCATCGATGGGCTTGCCGCTGATGGGGCAGGTCGTGTTGATCGCTTCGTTGGCGGGTGCGGTCGTTGTCGTCGGCTGGGCCGAAGCGGGCACAGCGAGGCAGCCAATCCCGACCACGGCGAGGACGGCAAATAACGGGTTTTTTCGGGCAATCATGTTCGATCTCCATTGGATTGTGGGTCAGACATGGTAGCACGTCCACGCCCCAGGTCTCAGCCGAGTAGAACAGAATCGACATGATAACCAACGAAGGTACGGCTCGGATCATTGCTCAACAACCGGCAAGGGCTATGGGAACCAGGATTTTCCACCCGGCCCGGGGAGGCCAAGACCCACGAGCGGCCCGCAACGGCCGCGGCGGTGCTTATCAGACAGAACCGGGCTGGGCGACAATCAGTCGGAGCGGCCGGAGCAGGATGAAACCGCCGCGACTTCAAACCCGCGCCGCCACGCGCGGTACGCTGGAATGATGCGGATCGGCGTTGATCTCGGCGGCACGAAGATCGAGGCGATAGCGCTCGATGCGGCCGGTAGGGAACTCGCGCGCGAGCGTGTGGCTACGCCTGCCCACGATTACCGGGCAATCGTCCAGGCCATCGCCACGCTCGTCAAGAAGATTGAGCACGAGGCCGGAGACGCCGCAACGGTCGGCGTCGGGATGCCCGGCGCGATTTCTCCGCGCACTGGGGTGATCAAGAACGCCAACTCGGTCTGCCTCATCGGTCAGCCTCTCGATCGAGATTTGGCGGCAGCGCTGGGGCGCCCGGTTCGTCTCGCCAACGACGCAAATTGCTTCGCGCTCTCTGAGGCGACGGATGGCGCTGCCCAAGGCGCATCCGTTGTCTTTGGCGTTATTCTCGGCACTGGGGTCGGCGGCGCGATTGTTATTGACGGTCAGCTCGTCGCCGGCTGCAACGCCATTACCGGCGAATGGGGGCACAACCCCCTACCCTGGCCCAATGATCAGGAGCGTCCCGGACCGGCGTGCTATTGCGGGCAGCGCGGCTGCATCGAGACGTTCCTCTCCGGGCCCGGCCTGGAACGCGACTTTGCGGCAACCACGGGACAGCAACTGTCCGCGGGCGAGATTGCCCATCAAGCCGAGAAGGGCGAAGAACCAGCCGACACGGTATTGGCGCGATACGAGAATCGCCTGGCCCGCGGACTGGCTTCGATTATCAACGTGCTCGATCCGGATGTGATCGTGCTCGGCGGCGGCGTGTCCAAGATCGATCGACTGTACACGCGCGTGCCCCAGATTTGGACAACGTACATTTTCTCCGACGCGGTGGCGACCCGGCTGGTCAAGGCCACACACGGCGATTCGAGCGGCGTGCGCGGCGCCGCCTGCCTCTGGCCCCCCGATTGACACAAAAAGGGACGGGAGTCTGTTTTGTCAATTCGGGATCAGACGAATAGCTCGTACGATGTAGCGTAATTCAACGATTGGCACGTGGCTTGTAGCTCGTGCAGATCAGATGTTTTGCGTGCAGCCGCTAGCGCCGCAACGGAATCGATAGCTTGAAGCAGGCGCCGCCGCCTGGAACAGCCGGTGCCAGTACGAGATCACCGCCGATATCACGGGCCAGGCCTCGCGACACGGCCAACCTCAGCCCCACTCCGGGCACGGCATCGCCAGGGTCACGTCCGCCACGCTCAAACGGCGCGAAGATCGCCTCGGCAACCTGCGGCGGCGGTACGCAACTGAAACGACTCCCAAGTGATTCTCGCGCGTGTCCGGGGGTCCGGGGTGCCATGCTTCGTCCCCGACCCGTCGGGGTGAAGCATGCCGTGCCCCGCCGTTCGTACACCCTCCAGCAAGTACGACACCAGGGCGAGAAGCGGGGTTCAGGGCCCGGGCCGCGAGGCAAAGCCTCGGAATCCCATCTTTTTTCTGGGAATTCGCGGAAAGTGCTGGACAAGCGCTATTTTGCTCTGGTACTTTGGTCCGTTCGGCTGCACGGGGGCACCTGTCTCCGGGGGCGGCCATGGACCTGCGGCAGGCGTCATCACTGTGCGGCTACTTTGGCTGGAGGAGAGTAGCTGTGCTCCATCGTCACTTATTCAAGAATCGTGCGATCTGCGCTCCTGCGGCGATGATCGCGATGTTCGCCATCTCATCCGCAGCTCACGGCGGGGGTGTTCTGTACGTCGACGATGACGCGCCGCCCGGCGGAGACGGTACGAGTTGGAACACCGCCTATCGCTTTCTGCAGGACGCGCTGACGGATGCTTGCGGGGGCGGTATCGCCGAGATTCGCGTCGGGCAGGGCACATACACATCGGATCGCGACGAAGCCAATTCTAGACAATCCGCCCATCTTGGGCCAGACGGCGCATTGCCTAATAGAGGCTGAGCGGAACCCTGTTGGTTTCGCCACTTTTCACTTTGACTCTGGGACTCAATGAAGGAGCCGATCATGAGACAACCCTGAAGTTCGATGAACGTTCTGCTTCCGATAGCACGTGGTTTACTAATGTCAACTCAAGATTAGGAGAACGAAAATGTTGTACCGAAAGACCAAATTCCTGGCGGGCATGACTTTGATCGCGGCGATGCTGCTGGTCACGGGGATCGCCTTGGCCGCGGCGACCAAGGTGCCGGTGTCAGGAGGCCAATTTACTGTTGGAGTACTCGATCCGGGGACAAGTTGGGTCGACGAGGATGGGATCACCCATGTTCGTGATCTGATCCTCGAGGTGAGCTTTACCGGGGATATTGAAGGGAGCGCCATTCAGGGTCTCAATTACAATATTGACCCGTTCGGCAATGGCGACTTGCATGGCACCGCCGTGTTCATGGGCACTATTTTCGGCGACGAAGCCATGCTCTCAGGTCGGTTCGCCGGCGACATCAGCGCGGGTGTGTTCTCGGCCGACTCAATTGGACACGGGACCATTGGAGGCGCCCAAGCGAAGAGCAGCCTGACGACCACCGGCGTCCTTGGGAGCGGAGTCGCCACGTATGACGGGACAATCCTTTTCCCGCATGGTCAATAAAGACCCCGCAGGGCCTGCCTCCGCCACCGGCGTTGCACAGGCCGGGAAATCACTCCCTCTCCCCCACGCTGTGATCTGGGGGAGAGGGTTGCCGTGCTCGGTCGGGGGTCGTCAAGCGGATCGTCTCAGCGAACGCGCGCGACCGATTTGTCAACCGTTGCCGCGATTCTCGCCCGGTCCCTCCGTCGGCGCGTCCGAACTCCTCGCCCTCCTCGTCAACTGGGGGCCGTGTCCGTAGAAGAAGGCATCAAGGCATCGAGGGATCGAGGCATCGACGGGAAGAAGAAGGCACATAGGCACGAAGGTACATAGGCACGAAGGCATGAAGGGACGAAGGGAAGAAAGAAGAGGGATGAGGAAGAGCGCGATAGCCGAGGGTGGTAACCCGCGGATTCCCCCCCACGATCAGTCGTAAGCCTGCGTTGCCAGACCGGGCCGAAGCATGGCGTCCGCCTAGGAATGAATGGCCATGCGTATGAGAACCAACCGCCGTCAGTCAGTCGGGCGCTGGGGGAGCCGGCTGCACCTCCATCGAGGCGAGCGTAGTGTCGTCCGCGAGCACGAGCTTGCCCAAGTATTCTTGAAGTGACGCCAGCGCATGGGATACATCTTCGGACGGCGTGGTCGATTCGGCGATCGCGCTCAGCAGCCGATCCGTCCCGAAGTCCTCGCCGGACGGAGCCCTGTGCTCGACCACGCCGTCGCTGTAGAGAATGAATCGATCGCCGGGGGCAAGCTTCAGCGATTGAGCCACGTAACGAAAGTCCGGATCGATCCCCACGAGAATGCCTTGGGGGCGCGGCGCGGTCGCGGGCGGCTCGCCGTGGGGTTTGATGATCCAATGGCCGTGCCCCGCATCGACAAAGTGCAACACCTGATCGCGGTCGTCGAACATGCCAATCCACAGCGAGACGAACATGTTGGCCGGCGATCGCTCGGTCGTGTAGCGGTTCACGGCGTTGGCGGCCTCGGCCGGGTCCGTGAGTCGCGCCATCGCGGCTCGCAGATACGACAGAACGGCGGTCATGAGAATCGCCGCGCCCATGCCCTGGCCGGACACGTCGCCGAAACAGAGTCCGACTCGATGATCGTCCAGGGGAAAGATGTCGAAGAGATCGCCGGCCACAATTCTGCCCGGCGTCATGCGCATGGCATACTTCAGAGCGCCGACGACGCCTTCTTCGCTGGGCCAAAGGAACGCTTGAGCCTGGCGGGCCGCATTCAGATCCTGGTCGAGTCGCTCGTGGCGGCGCTGAAGCTCCGTCCGTTTGATATTGGCCAAGGCAAGCCCGGCAATTCGAGATACCGCGCGGCAGAATCCAGCGGCATCGTCATAGCCGGGCTGCTCGGCTTCGCGCGAATCAAGATAGATGTAGCTCACCACCGAGCTGTCCAGGGTGATCGGCGCGCACACGGCGCACAGGATGCCGAGCTGTTGGATACTCTGCCCCAGCAGCGCATCCGTCGATCGCGAGAGGCGGGCGACATGGCCGGAGGCGGCCTCGCGCAGCAGCGAGCGGCTGAAGCTGAAGTCGGCGGGGCGATCCATGTTCAGGTCGCGCGCCGCAAGGACCTCGACCTGATCGCCGGAGCCGGTGGGACGCAACACGGCGGCCCGGCGGAAACCGCTTCCCGCCAGGACGAGGCCGACCACCGCCGCCGCGAGCTCGGTTTCCGTTGACGTCTGATGGAGGATGCTGGCCCCTTCGATCAGCAGCTCCAAGCGACGCTGGGCCAGCGCTTCGAGTTCACGATTGGAGATTCGTTCAACGATCGTGCCGGGGGCGACGTGTTCGTCAACGGCCGCCAGCGTTCGCGAGTCACTGCCGCCGCCGCCGCTGTTGACACGAAAGGTGTACGGGCCGAAGCGGACGAGATCACCCGAGGCGATCAGGGTCGGCGTTCCGGGTCGAAGCAGCACGCCGTTGAGGTATGTGCCGTGTCGGCTTCCCAGATCGGTCAGCACCCACTCGTGTTTGCGCCTCGCCACTGACGCATGCCGTCTGGACACTACGGCATCGGCCAGGCACAGGTCGCACTCCTGTGCCCGTCCGACCAATATCTCCGCCTGGTCCCGAACGGACAACGACGGCGCATCGGTCCCGGCGACGGGCTCCAACCTCAACTGGTCCGTGCTCGGCGCGGGCGTCATTACGTCCTTGCTTCCCGTCACTCCAGATCATCTCCTATCGGCCCCACCACGCCCAACCGCCGATCATCATACCTTACCCGGTGCGCCGATGACGCACCCGGTGATTACGGATGCGGCGGCCGGAGGTTACGTTCCATCGAGCGAGGCAATAGCGCTGAACTGCGCCGCCAGGGCCGGATACAACGCGCGATACCGCTCGTAGTACCGGCCATAGACCGCTGCATCCGCCCCCGGCCGCAGCGAGTCAGTTTCACGAACGACGCTCTTGGCGGCCTGCTGCACATTCTCAAAGACACGAATCCCGACGCCCGCCAGAAGGGCAGCGCCATAGGCGGCGCCTTGGGTGATGTTAACGGTGGCAACCTTAGCCTTGAACACGTCCGCCATCATCTGCCGCCACAGTTCGCTGCGGGCGCCGCCTCCGGACACGCGCACTTTCGATACGTCAAACCCCATATCGCGCACGAGTTGGATCGAATCCATCAGACCGAAAGTGACACCTTCCATGACAGCCCGCGTCATGTGCCATTTGTTGTGCCGCAGGGTAAGACCAATGAAGGCGCCGCGGGCGTTGGGGTCGGCGTGCGGCGTGCGCTCGCCGGTCAGATACGGCAGGAAGAACAAACCCTCACAGCCGGGCGGAACCTCCGAAGCGCCTTCGATCAATACTTCATACGGATCGATTTCACGGACGGCGGCCTGCATGATCTCCTCACCGCCGAGCTTGTCGCGAAACCACCGCAAGCTCCCGCCCCCGGAGAGCATCACGCCCATCACATGCCACATTCCCGGGACCGCGTGGCAATAGGCATGCAGTTTCCCGTTTCGATCGAGCTCACATTCAGCGGTCGCCGCAAAGGTGACGCCGGAGGTGCCGATCGTGACCGACACCGCGCCGTCATCGACGATGCCGCATCCGATCGCCTCCGCCGCCTGATCGCCCGCCCCGGCAATAACCGGCGTATTAGGCAACAGACCCGTCGCCGTGGCCGCTTCGCCGGACAGCTTCGCACTCGCCACGGGTGATTCGGTGACATGCGCAAGCCAATGTCGTGGCACGTCCAAAGCGTCGATCAATTCATCCGACCATTGACGTGATGCGACATCGAATAATGATGTACCCGAAGCGTCGGTTACGTCGCTGAGAAATTCACCGGTCAGCCGAAAGCGAATGTAATCCTTGGGGAGCAGGATTTTCGCAATCCGTTCATAGATATCAGGCTCGTGTTGCTTGACCCAAAGGATCTTGGGCGCGGTGAAACCGGTCAAGGCCGGCTTTCCTGTGATGCGAAGAACAGTGTCGGCGCCGATACGATCGTGAATCTCATCACATTGCGCTGCGGTTCGTTGATCATTCCACAAGATGGCGGGGCGCAGGACTTCGCCTCTTGCATCGAGCAGCACCAAGCCGTGCATTTGGCCGGTGAGTCCGATCGCGGCAACATGTTTCGGATCGACCTCGGACTGATCGAGCGCTTTGCGAATGCTGGCGACCGTTGCGTTATACCAATCTTGTGGAGATTGCTCGGACCACAACGGCTTGGGCGTCGACAGCGGATATTCCGTCGTGACGTTGGCGGCGACGTTCCCCTGCTCATCAATGAGCAGCGCCTTGCTCCCGCCGGTGCCAACGTCAATACCGAGAAGGTAGTTACTCATGTGTTGACCGAAGATTCACCACGGAGACACTGAGACACGGAGATGGGCCAAGGGTAGGAGCATCGAATGAGCAATCCTAGAGTACGCGACGGATGATCCCATCCTTTAGAACGGGAACAGAGAAGTTCAAGAGCAGGCCGACCGGTTTCCTAAGGAGCCGAAGGTAGGTCAGCAGTTGGGCTTCATGTATTGGAAGGACCTTCTCGACCGCCTTCAGTTCGACAATGACCTTGTCGTCGACCAATAGATCTATGCGATAGCCCACATCGAGTTGAACCCCCTTGTAGGTAAGGGGTAGATCGAGCTGACTGACAAAGAGAATACCCCGAAGAGCCAGTTCGTGGGCCAGACATGCCTGGTACGCCGATTCGAGCAGACCCGGTCCGAGTTCCCGATGAACTTCGATTGCCGCCCCGATGATCTGTTCGCTCAACGCTTCATGCAACAAGGTACTACTGCTGATCTGAGTCGCCATTATTATCCTTTCACTCTTTTTCTCTCTGTGTCTCAGTGTCTCCGTGGTGAATCTTCGTAACTCGGACGAGGCAACGGCGATAGTCGATTCGGATCTGGCGCTCGGGCGCGGATCAGGTGCGCTTCCAGCCAGCCGCGGGCCTTGTCTGGGTGTTGGTGTGCGAACATAATCGCTTCGTGATCGAGTTCATTGACACGATCGTTGGCGGCGCGGATGGCGTCCATCGAAATGCGGAGGGCGGTATCGACGGGCATACGTTCAGGGTTGATGTCGATGCCAAAGTATCCGCGGTAGCCGTGCATCTTCAAGGTGTACAGCAGTGCTTCGAGCTGCTCGGGTGAGACGACGCCGACGTTGAGGTCCTGGTCGTAGTTTCCCAACGGTTGACTGTTCCAATGCGAATGCGCAAGGCGGCCTTGCGACAGCGGCCAACTGAACGCGTAGGCGAGATCCTCAAAGCCCATCAGCACGTGTCCGACTTCGGGATTCATACAGCACAACGCATGTCCTTCATCAAGCAATGCACGGTTCGTTGTATCGGTGAGAAGCGATTCGACTTGATGTCCAAGCAGCACACCTTCGGGGGTGGTGCCGAAGAGGATGCGCCCACGCGGCTCGTACGGCTTGGGCTCAAACGCGATGCGAACCCCCGGCACGGCGTCCATTGCTTCGGCCAAACCCTCAGCGAATCGATCGCGCATGGCGGCAAAGTTGACACCCATCGGGTTTTCATAGCCGTCGATCCCCGGCCAAACGATCGAAAATTCAGTGTCGAGTTCACGGTTCAGTTGAAGCGCTTGCTTGGTGCGCTCGATCGCCGCCTGACGATGCTTTGGGGTCGGATTGGAAAGCGAGCCCCATTCGAATTGCTCATCCCAAAACAGAAGCGGAATGATGGTGATGAGCTTGATGCCGGTGTCGGCCGTGAATGATTTCCACAGGTCGAGATTGTCTTCGTTGACTTCGTTAGGGTAGTGCGCTTCCAGGCCCTCCAGTCCGACCTCGGCCAGGGTTGCGGCGATATCCAGACGCTGCTCGATCGTCAGGTCCGGCTGATACTTGGCGTGGAACCGACTCGACGGCGGCGTGAAATACCATATTCCGGCGGAGAACTTCAGCTCCAGCTCGAATGACTTCAGATGCGCCAGCAGTTCATCGCCTAAGCGGCGCGTCGATTGATCCCGTAGATCGGGTAATGCCATAGTCCAACACCTCCTTACTCATCAGGAGGCGCCATCATCCTGTAATGAAGCAAAGTTGTCGAAACGGCCCGCCAGGGCCTGCAGGCCAACGTCTTGGGGCAGGACTCGCCCCTCTCAACGTCGATTCCGGTCAGAAACAAGCGACTGGAACTTTGGGTTTCCCGGGGGGGGCGTTACACTCGTGCTCGCGAAGCCCGCCGGTGGAGCCGGGCGAAGGTCAAATGGGAAATGTCGGATGAGGGGATATCAGCTGGGACCCTGATTGACCAGGGCTGGGGAGCGGCAGACATGAAGTCAGGCGAACAGTTCGAACGCACAGTAGCTGGGTTGTACCGCCGACTCGGAGCGCGTGTAGAGCACAACGCGCATGTCGGTGGCCTCCAAATTGACGTCTATGCGGTATTCACGCAACGTGATCGTGGGAAACACCGGGTCGTGATTGAGACGAAGGATTGGAGCCGACCGGTCGGGCCAAGGCCTACTGCCGTGTTTGCCCGCGAGGTTGTTCGCCCTCTCCGCCTAGCCGGCAAGATTGAGGAAGGCGTTATCGTTTCCGCGAGGGGTTTTACAAAGGACGCGCGTGACGCGGGAAAGACCCACGGCATCCGTCTGCTCGAAATCGAGGAACTAGAGTCCCTGGCCACCGATGTGGTGCCCGGTGCGCCTCCCCTCGTCATGCTCATCCCGACGTTGCCCACGCCCCACATCGCACACCCGTACGCCCTTCAAATGCACTTTACCGGCCGCGACGAGCAGCGCCGGATGCTCACGAGTTGGTTAGTGCAAGAAACGGCTCCGCTATTTCTCCTTGTAGGCCCAGGTGGCACTGGAAAGACAGCCCT
Organism: Planctomycetota bacterium; assembly: GCA_022571635.1. Taxonomy (GTDB): domain Bacteria; phylum Planctomycetota; class Phycisphaerae; order Phycisphaerales; family SM1A02; genus JADFNO01. The sequence goes on along the minus strand of JACZXL010000075.1, from coordinate 2,792 downwards.
CTCCTGGGTCTGGTTCATGTGGGACGTTCTCGGATATCAGGGTGCGCTGGCGGCGAATCTCCCGCGACGCCGCCCATCCGAAGGCTTCGCCCTCGATGGCACGTTCTGGTGGTCGTTCTACGATGAAGACGCACGTTTCGCCTCGTTCCTCGACAAAGCGCTCGTCTATGCGAGCTCAGGGCATGTTGCCCCCCACGAAATCACGTCATCCGAGGAGAAGGTCCGCGTACTCCTTGGGCTCCTCCAAAGGCACCGGTTCCTGTTCGTACTCGATGGGCTCGAACGTGAGCTGCAGGGGTATCGGGACTCCACAGCGGTTGCTCACCAGCTGGATGACAGTATCAAAGACGAGTTTCGTACATGCTCGGATCGCCACGCAGCGGACTTTCTAGCGCGCGTCGCATCGACTCCGACACTAAGCAGCCGCGTCCTCCTTGTCAGTAGGCACCGACCGCGCGAACTTGATGGCCTTGCAAACGTCGGAGAGATGCAGCTCGGAGGCCTGGAACCGGCTGACGCTCTTGGGTTCCTGAAGGCACATGGAGTACGTGGCGAAGACCAGCTTCTTCTGGCGGCTTGTTCTGTGTACGCCAACGACCCGTTTGCGCTGCAAATCCTTGCAGGCGTTATTATGGATGACCCAAGTCAGCCTGGCGAGATCCAGGTAGCAGAGCGGTCCGCCATCGTTAGAGACCTCAGAGGCCGGGCTCGGCACCACATACTCCACGTCGCGTATGAGAGCCTCCCGCCGCCAGACCAGGAGTTGCTGCGGCGGGTGTCTGCATTCTGTACGCCCCTGGCGTATGCGGAGTTGTCTGTTCTGAACCGTCACTCATCCCGTGACGGATTCGATCGCGCGCTACGCAGGTTGGCAGATCGTGCCTTGCTGTGGCATGACCGACAGCGCAAGCGTTATGGCCAGCACCCGATTGTGCGGGCCTTTTTCTACGACACCCTACTTCAGGCAGGCCGAGCGGCACGGGGTGACACAGAGGTCTTTCAGGCGATTCCAGACGAGATCCTTGCAGGTGAGATCCGCGAGGACATGAGAGCGCTTTTCACGCTCCCCGCCGGCGGTGAAGCGCTTGAGTACGCACATGGTCTCAAGGAAGAAGATCTTGCACCCATCATCGAACTGTATAGGGAACTGGTTGACGCCAAACAGCATGACATCGCAAGAGCGCTGTTCCGGGACCGCCTCGCGGATTTGCTCTACTATCGCTTCGCAGCATATGAGAAGTGCATCACCTTGCTTCGTGGATTGATGTCAAGCGATCCGACCAGAGATCCGGTCGTGCTGATGCCGCATGCACAAGCATGGACGCTCCATATGCTTGGCAACTGCCTTATGCAGGTCGGTAGACCGCGAGAGGCTGCAGATGCATATCGACGAGCGAACGAAATCTCCGGCTTGATCAACGATTGGAGGAGCAAGGCGCAGAATACGGTGAACTTGGCCTACCAGCGGTTTTCGTTGGGAGAGCTCTTGGAAGCTGAGCGGCTCTTTCGCGAGAGCATCGTCCTGTGCAGGGAAATCTCGGAGGCAGTCGCTGAGGCAGAGGCGCGCCAGGAGCTTGCACGGTTGCTAGTGTACTGTGGTCGACCGGAGGAGGCGAATCTGGAATTCGAAAGCGCTCAGCACATTTATGATGATCTTGAGACGCCCGCACAGGAGTCAGAAGGAGTTGGACTCACATACCTCGCTCTGTACAAGCTGGCGATGGGTGAGGGTGGACAGGCATATCGGGTCGCAGAGCAAGGACGATCAAAGGTTCAGTTGGAGTCGAACGTCATTTGGTCACAATGGGTACTCGGAGAGGTGTTGAGAGCACTCGAGAGCAGCGGGAGTGCAGCCGATGGAAACGCTGATCGTCATCTGACTGAGGCCCTGGCCCGCTGCCGGCAGATTCGATGCGTCGAGATTGAGAGGTATATCCTAATATCCTGCGCGCGCCTGCAATATCGACGAGGTGAATTGGCAATGGCTTCGGAATACGCGGACGATGCTCTAGCGCTCGGAGAAAGGGCGGAATACAGACTGGAGCAGGCCGACGCGCACAACATAATCGCACGTGTAGCACTGAGTAGGGAGAAACGGCAGGAGGCCCGACAGCATGCAGAGAAGGCTCGAGAGCGCGCACGCTGTGACGGACCAGGCCACTGCTATCAGGCAGCCCTGACCGAAGCAGAAACGATCCTCGCCGAGCTTGATGACGAGCAGACGGGGCCGTGACGAGACGCATTAGAGGTACAACGGATACGTTCTGATGAGCTTTCGGATGTCCCCGCGGGCTGTCCGAGTTGAGCGGATATGACGGTTCGCCGCGCTGTCGCCGGGGGCGGCACCGATATGACAGGTGCGAACCGCTCACCAACCCAACAAACGACGAGGGGTCTGCGATGTCAATCTGTCCCCACCCCTGCCCAAGCGGCCCGACAGGGCCTCCAGGCCGCCGTCTTGGGGCAGGACTCGGCCTGTCACCGTCGATTCCGGTCAGAAGCAAGCGACTGGAACTTGGGTCTCCGGGGGCGCGTTACACTCGTGCTCGGAAAGCTCGGCACGGGCGGCGGTCGTTGGCCCACGTGGCCGGCCTCGCGGCAACGTTCAGACGCGAATCAGGTTTCCATATTTTCACGGCCCCACCGCGTTCGACAAAGATCACTCGGCCATCAGGGGTGACCGCAAGTTCCATCGGATCGGTGACAAAATCATCGAGCACGACTTTGTCGAAATTGTGGTCAAGCGTTGCCCCGGTGTCTGCCTTTTCGATGCCGGCGGTCCAGAGGATGCC
>JACZXL010000317.1 GCA_022571635.1 Planctomycetota bacterium | reverse complement strand
CCCGGTTGGCCAGAGAAGGCCAGGGGTCGATCGCCCTCATGCTCAACAGCCCGGACCTGTATCTGTCGCTCACCGACGCTGCGATACGTCTGGAACGGGCCCTGACCGATCTCCAACTGCTCGTGCAGAAGATCCGAGCCGAAGGCATCCCCATCGACTTCAGACCATAGTCCTCACCCGCGAGCCGGGACCGCCGCGGCGGACCCGGGTTGATTGAGAATGATGCTGCGACCTTGCTTCTTCTCCCCTCTCCCCCTGGGAGAGGGCTAGGGTGAGGGTCTTCGGACACAAGAGGGATGCGCTGGAGCGTTCGCATCGCGGAGCGAACGTTCATCGCAGGTTGGACGTGAACCGGCCCGATCCGCCGCGGCGGACCCGGCTCACTCAAACCTTCGCGCCTCGTCCTGCTACCCCCAATTCCCGAGAAGGATAAGCAGATCTTTCACACCGACGGTGCAGTCGTCGTCGATATCGGCGAGGCAATCATTGCAGTCGTCGCACGGGCCCCAGTTACCCAGAAGGATAAGCAGATCAGGCACACCGACCTCTCTGTCGCCGTCCAGGTCGCCGGGGATTTCGCATTCATCCGGGATGCCGTTGTTGTTCTCGTCAGGGCTGAACCCGTCGGCGATGTCGCAGAGATCGAGCTCGCCGTTGTCGTTGCAATCGCCGAGGCCCCCGTAGATATAGGCAGCCCCGGCCTCGGCCTGTTCGTCGACCGTCGTGAAATTCGCGCCGACGATCGCGTGCTCACCGTCGGTGGAGACCGAGACGCCGAATGCGTGTACACCCTCGGTCTCTTCATACCGCAGCTTGGCTGTTTCGCTCCACTCCGTGCCGTCGAAGGTGTAAATGTAGCTTGAGCCGGAGCCGTTGGCGAAATCGTCGTCCAGTATCGCGCCAACCAGTGCCACATCGCCCTTCAACGACACCGACCAGCCGAACCAGTCCTCGATGGCCCCGTCGGAAGCGGTGAGCTTTTGCTCCTCGACCCATTGTCCCGATCCATCGGGATTAAAGCGAAACACGTAGGCGGCGCCGGCGCCGAATACCGGTGGCGCGTTGCCCTGGTGGGCCCCGATGAGCGCGGTGTCTCCATCCAGAGCGATGTGCCACCAGCCGAAGGCCCCCCCGCCATCAGAGGGGAGCAACTTCTGCTGCTGGACCCAAGTCTGAGTATTCGCATCGTAGCCAAAGATATACGCCGCTCCCGCCCCGGAGCCTTGCTCCGAATCGGTGGACGCGCCGATCAGCACCCGATCGCCTTGAAGGGACACGGAACTGCCGAATCTGCCATTGAACTGCGGGTCGGAGGGGATGAGCTTTTGTTGCTGGACCCAAGTTTCCGACGGTGCATCGTATCCAAAGACGTACACCGACCCCGTATCCTGTTCGGGGTCTTCATCCAGCCTCGCCCCGATCATGGCCACGTTGCCCCAGACGGCGACCGACCAGCCGAAGCGGTCCAGCTCGTCACCATCCCACGCCGTGAGTTTTTGCTCTTGCGCCCACAACTGGGAATCGGGGTTGTAACGGAAGACGTAGGCCGAGCCGGAGTTGAATCCATTATCGTCGTCGAGATACGCTCCGACAATGATCACGTTTGGGTCAACCGGATCGATGGCCACGGAAATACCGAAGTTGTCCAGTACCTCGGCGTCATCGGCAACGAGCCGTTGTTCTTCAATCCATTCCAATCCGGGTGAACGGCGCCGGAAGACGTAGGCCGCCCCTGAGTTTGCCTTGCCGCCACCCTTGGTGGCGCCCACAACGACTAGGTCGCCAAAGATGCGCACAGAGGTGCCGAAGTGATCACCGCCGCTCGCTTCCGACGCGGTGAGCTTTTGGATTTCGTTGGCGAGACATTGGGCTGAGGCGGGCGCCGCCGCAAGACCAAGTAGTCCCCCCATTATCGCTATCACCCCCAGTGTTGACACGAATCGTCCGCTCATTGCGTTGCCCTCATCGCTCATCGCTTATCCCTTGTCCGTTCCTCTGGTGTGGGTTCCTCCGCGCCGCTCGGAGAGCGGCCGCTAAACCGGGCAATCCCGATTCCATCGCGATCCCTCTTCCTTCTTCCCTCCGTGCCTTCGTGCCTTCGTGCCTTCGTGCCTTTTTCTTCCTCATGCCTTCTGCCACCCTTCTATACGCCGGTTTTGGCTGTTCCTTGCGCCGTTTGGGGATTTTTTTCTCCAAAGGGGCGCCCCGCCTCCGTGCGGGGCCCCAGCCGGGAAACAACGTCGAGCTCAAACGAACCTCACGATCACTGGGAGACGGTTTCCAGGCACTTGATCAAGGCCAGCTCGTCCTCGGATTCGGCGGAGAAGCGATCCATGCAGTCCTGGATGTTCTGCGGCGGCGTGGTGGCGATGGGCGCCCCGCAGGGTCCCCACTCGCCCAGCAGGATGAGCAGGTCGAGCACGCCCACCGTGCCGTCACAGTCCAGGTCCGCATCACACGGTGCGGGCGGCGCCGGGCACGGCCCCCAGGCGCCCAAAAGGATAAGCAGGTCCTTCACACCCACGGAGCCGTCGCAATCCAGGTCGGCGAAGCAGCACACCTGGCAGTCCTGGTCGGGGATGAGGATCACGGCGAGCGCACGTCAGCGTCGCCGGCGGCGCCGCGTCAAAGCGCCGAGGGCCAGGAGGGGCAAAGCTCCGGGGGCGGGAACGCCGAAGTGCAGGTCGTCGATCGCCGCTTCGCCCGCCGCATCGATGAGCAGCGCAGCGTCAAAGGGCTTGGTGGAGAGCAGCCCTACGAACAGCCCAATGCCTACTCCGTAGTCCTTACTGACGTAGAACAGGCGTCCGTCGCGGTACAGTTCAATGCGCAGGATGCCGGGGAAGTCCGCGCCGATCCAGAGCTGGGGGGTGTCGAAAGCGACGGAAATGTCGCCGTTGCCGTCCAGACCCCACTCGTCGTTGGGGAACGCTGTGGGTGAGAACTGGATACTGTCGTTCCAATCGGTAAAGAGAATCCCCAAGTCGGCATACTGGTCGGTGATGAAGGTGCCGATTTCAAATCCGGTGAAGCCGATCGTCGTGAACTCGCCCACGGCATTGATCCATTCGTCCTTGTCGGTGAACTCGATGACGCCGGCGGAGACCGGCAAGGCGAGGGGAATCGCACAAAAGACACAAGCGCCGGCGAGATGTCGAGGTAAGGCCATCACTTACATCCCGAGGCGAAGGCGCCTGCGCGCGGCCGAGCTGCGGGTACCGGGGACAGGCCGTCGCCGGCGGCGCTGGGTGAAAGCGCCGAGGGCGAAGAGGGCCAAAGTTCCCGGGGCGGGAACGCCGAAGTGCAGGTCGTCGATTTCCGCTTCACCCGCCGCATCGATGAGCAGCGCAGCGTCAAAGGGCTTGGTGGAGAGCAGCCCTACGAACAGCCCAATGCCTACTCCGTAGTCCTTACTGACGTAGATCAGGCGTCCGTCGCGGTACAGTTCAATGCGCAGGATGCCGGGGAAGTCCGCGCCGATCCAGAGCTGGGGGGTGTCGAAGGCGACGGCGATGTCGCCGTTGCCGTCCAGACCCCACTCATCGTTGGGGAACGCTGTGGGTGAGAACTGGATACTGTCGTTCCAATCGGTAAAGAGAATCCCCAAGTCGGCATACTGGTCGGTGATGAAGGTGCCGATTTCAAATCCGGTGAAGCCGATCGTCGTGA
>JACZXL010000316.1 GCA_022571635.1 Planctomycetota bacterium | reverse complement strand
CTGAATCAACCGTTGACGGCGATTACGAACTACGCGCTGGGGTGCGTTCGCAGGCTGAAGTCCAACTCGATCTCTCAGGACGAGTTGGAGAATATTCTGAGCCGGATCGCTAGTCAGGCGCGGCGCAGCGGCTCGATCATCCGTGGTCTGGAGAACCTCGTTCTTAAGAGCAGCGCGCTACGGTTCGAGATCGACATCAACCACTGCATCATGGAAGTGGCCGATCTGGCCAACGCCGAGGCCACACAGCACCGTGCCAAGGCCCGGTTCGAGCTGGAGCCGAACCTCCCGCTCGTGATGGCGGATCAGACGCAACTGCAGCAGGTGATTCTGAATCTGGTGCAGAACGGTTGCGAGGCGATTCAGGACACGCCGGAATCGAGGCGGGCGGTGACGGTTCGAACCAAACAGCGGGGGGACAGGGAGCTGGAGATATCGGTGAGTGACAACGGCCGCGGAATCTCCGAGTCGCTGGGCGAGCGATTGTTTGAGCCCTTCTTCACCACCAAGGCACAAGGTATCGGCATGGGCTTGGCCATCAGTCGATCGATTGTCGAATCGCACGGCGGGCGCTTGTGGGCGACGCCGAATCGAGGCGAGGGAACAACCTTTCACTTCACACTACCAATTGTGGGAGGAGGCGGCGGTGATGAGTAACAAGCCGACCGTCTTTGTCGTGGACGACGATCAGGAGGTGCGTGAGTCAATCCGCTGGCTGATTGAGTCAGTGGACCTTGCGGTCGAGACGTTCGGCTCGGGGCAGGAGTTCCTCGATGCGTATGACCCCGATAAGCCGGGTTGCATTGTGCTGGACGTCCGGATGCCCCAGATCAGCGGGCTTGAGCTGCAAAAGAAACTCCTGGCCCGCGGTCTGGAGATTCCGGTGATCGTTGTCAGTGCCTATGGCAGCGTGCCGGTGGCGGTCGAGGCCATGAAGGCCGGGGCGGTGGACTTCATCGAGAAGCCGTTCAGCGATCAGGCGCTACTGGACCGGATCCATCAGGCGATTGCGAAGGATCGGGGCGTGCGCCGCCGCAAGGCGAAGCGGGCGGAGGTGGCGGCTCGAGTTGAGGAGTTGACTTCGCGCGAGCGCGAAGTGATGGACCTGGTGGTGGTAGGCAAGGCGACGAAGCGGATCGCCATTGACCTGGGAATCAGCCCCAAAACCGTCGAAGCCCATCGCGCTCACATCATGCAGAAAATGGCCGCGGATTCGCTGGCGGAGCTGGTGCAGATGGCCGTGGCCGTCCGCAGCACCTAGTGAAAACCCTTGGAAGCGGGGAGAAAACCCCTATTGCGCAGGGATACCCCTCGCGCCGATACTGCCTGCTGGTGAACGGCTTCCTACTGCGTTCGTCCACGACGACGGACGCACCATCGGCTCGTTGGCTGGCGGCACAACCGGGGGCGATTCCGCGATGAATCGCGCCTGCCCCAGCGGGCGAGCCGTTTGGTTTGGACCGAGCCCGTCCGGGGACCCATGGCCGTTCCCTATCACTGCCGGGCAAGCGGCCCGGGGAGTGGTAGATGCGGGGAAAACAGTCTGGCTGGGGAGGGGTCCCCAGCCGCTTTCCCCTCGCATAGCAACGTGGCTTCACGGCTGAGGCCAGGTCGTCGGGCGGAGCCTGATTCAGGGCTCCGCTTGCACCCCCAACGCATGTCGTCCAGCCGGTATGGGCTCACTATCATCGTGGGCTACTACGGCCGATCGATGGACCCGCACCTCATCCGGGAGCACAGGAGACGGTTATGAGCTTCACCGCGAAACGGATCGGCCCCGCAACCACCGCCGCGATGTTGGTAATGGTTCTGGGAGGCTGCTACGAGGAAATCAGCGACTCCGGCACGGCAGCCTCCCCGCCGGACACCCCGCCGTCTTCAACACCGACCAGCAGCTACGGTGCTCCGCCTCAATCGGCGCTGGGCGGCGCGAAGCGAGCGGCTGAAAACACCCGCGATCGCGTCAACGAGTACCAACGCCGACTCGAACAGGAAATGGAAGACAACTAGGCTGGGTATGACAACCAGTGGAATCCCGATTGAATCGGGATGCCACCGGCTCAAAGAGGTTGTCAGACAAAACCTAGGATCCTTTTGAGCGGAGTCCTCACGCTGTGCATCAAGACCCGTCCGGCGATGCCGATGCGCCACGCGGACGCTGGCAGATCTGGATCGACACCGGCGGGACGTTCACCGATTGCATCGCGACCGATCCGGCCGGCGTCGTCCATCGCGCCAAGGTGCTCAGTCACAGCGCGCTTCGAGGCCGCATCCGTCGGCGAATCGACGACCGCCGGCTGGTGATCGCTGCGAGCTGGGCCAACCTCGGCGAGCTCATTGGCGGTTTGCAGTTCCACGTCTTGGGCGAGCAATCGCAAGGGATCGACGTGGTCGGCTATGACCGCGACGACCGCCGCTTGGAACTGGCCGAGCCGGTTCCCAGTTCGGCGTTGCCCGGCGCCGCCTTTGAGGTTCGTTCGCCGGACGAAGCGCCGGTGCTGGCCGCTCGGATCGTCACGCGCACGCCGCCGGGGAAGCGCTTTCCGCCATTACAGATGCGCCTTGGCAGCACGCGCGGAACCAATGCGCTGCTGGAGCGTCAAGGCGCGCCGACGGCGTTATTCGTAACACGAGGGTTCGGCGACCTGCTGCTCATCGGCGATCAGCAGCGCCCGGACCTGTTCGCGCTTTGTATTGAAAAAGTCCCGCCGCTGTATGAAACCGTGGTCGAGGTGGATGAGCGCCTCGCCGCCGACGGGTCGATCCTCAAGCCGCTCGAATCGGATTTGATCGCAGCGAACGCCAAGGCGCTGGTTGAGCAGGGATTTCGTACGGCCGCGATCGCCTTGCTGCACAGCTACCGCAATCCGCAGCACGAGCAGGCGCTGGCCCAAGTCCTGGCGGACGTTGGGTTTACGCACATCTCCTGCTCATCAGATCTCGCCCCCTTGATCAAGCTACTGCCGCGGGCGGAGACCGCGGTCGTCGATGCCTACCTCAGTCCGGTCATCGAAGACTACCTGGGGCGCGTCAGGAGCGCCTTCACCGACAGCCGGCTCCACGTGATGACCAGTGCGGGAGGGTTGGTCAGCGCCGAAGCGTATCACGCCAAGGACAGCCTGCTCAGCGGTCCGGCGGGCGGTGTGGCGGGCGCGGCCGCAGCCGGCAAACAAAGCGGGTTCGATCGCGTGATCGGGCTGGACATCGGCGGCACGAGCACGGATGTCGCGCGCTTTGACGGCGATTACGAATACCAGTTCGAGCATCGCGTCGCCGGCGTGCGCCTCGTCGCCCCGGCACTGGCCATAGAAACCGTGGCCGCGGGCGGCGGTTCGGTCTGCCGATTCCAAGATGGCCGGTTGCGCGTGGGGCCGCGCAGCGCTGGCGCCTCGCCCGGCCCAGCGTGCTATGGGGCGGGGGGACCGTTCACGATTACGGATGTCAATCTCCTGCTGGGACGACTCGATCCGCACCGATTCGAGATTCCAATTTCCATCGAAGACGCCCAGGCGGCATTCGAGACGGTTCGACAAGTGGTCGTTGAGCAAACGACCAGCCCGCCACAGCGAGAAACCCTGCTCGAAGGATTCCTCGCCATTGCCAACGAGCGCATGGCTGATGCGATCGCTGAAGTTTCCGTTCGCCGCGGCTACGACCCAGCAGACTACGCGCTGGTGGCGTTCGGCGGCGC
>JACZXL010000315.1 GCA_022571635.1 Planctomycetota bacterium | reverse complement strand
TCGCCGGCCAGGGCGGGACCCAGGGGCCCGACCTTTCCCACGTGGCTGGCCGTATACGCCCCGATTACTTCCCCCTGTGGATTCGCAACCCCCGCCGCTTCAAGAGCGACACCGAAATGCCCTCGTTCGAGGGGACCGACGATGAACTGGCCGCGATCGTCGAATATTTGCTCACCCTCCAGTAGTTGTTTGTTTCAAGGAGATCGCACCATGAAAAAGAGACTCGCCATTGTGCTCGTGACCACGATGCTCGCCGTGCCGCTGATGGCTCTGACCCTTCGAGCCGACCCTGCCGAGCCCAGCGGGAATCAGGATTCCGCTCCCAACTTCGGCGGGGCTAAGGACGTCGCGTTCGCCAAGAAGCTCTGGACGGCCATGGACGGCTATCAGGACTGGAAGCTCACCACCGACGTCTACAAAGGCGTCAGCCCCCACGGAAAGTGGCTGCGCCTCTACTCCACCTGGGTCACGGTGGACGGCAAGCATTTTCCCATCATCGTCAAGGACAACTACGGTGGCCGCGGCGTTACCAAGGAAGCCGTTGACGAAAACCCGGATCAGTGGCTCGCCGCCGTCACCATCATGCTCCAGCGCGAACAAGGCTACGACGACGACAACGACAACTGGTTCTGGGTCAAGTACGGCAAGAATGGTGAGGTTCTCAAGAACCCCAAGGACATGCTCCTGGCCGGTCGTGTCGCCAAAGGAATGCCCGCCGGGTGCATCGCCTGCCACGGACAGGCGGGCGGAGGCGACTACCTCTTCTCGAACGACTAGAGCTTCCCCACGGTCGCCACTTTCTTCGACACCACCCTCCCGAGATCAGCGATCGCCCGCACAAGGTCGCTGATCTCTTTTCTTCTTATCCCCTCGATGCCACGATGCCACTCCCCGTCACTTCCGCACCGTCACCACCACGGTCGCCCGTGGCCAATCACCTTCGCCGTCAATCGTGAACTCGACATGCCGCTTGCGCTTACCCGGCCTCGCCCCCACAGCTGCCACCACGCGCAGCTTCGCCCACATCTTGTGAAGTCCGTGACTCGTCTCAAGCACACTCAGTCGCACGCCGTCCGATCTACTTCCGGGGGCGCTGATCGTGCATCGCACCGGTAAACCAAGCTCCTTGGCAAAACTCTTGGACCGCCCGAACCGCTGCATCGGCACCTCGATCGTGATCGTCGTCGCCTCACCCGGCCCGATCGACACCCGATACACGTTCCGCTGTGTGTACGCATACCCCACCCCGCCGAGCACAAGCACGACAACCGCCGCCACCACGATTCGCCCAACGATGGATCGTCCATCCGCCCGATTCGATGTGCCGCCGGTCATACCCGCTTCTTCGACCCAATCCACCAACCCATCCACCCCACTAGCCGCTTGCGCGTCCCGTCCCGATTCCACCTGTCCCGATTCCATCGGGATCGGGGGCTTCGCGCAGACATGGGCGATGTCCGCTACATTTCAATCCATCAATCAGCTCACCATCACCAACGCGCGGATTCTCACACTTGCTGGGCCGACTGCGCCGCGGCGGGGAGATGCCCTGCGCGATCTTGGCGTGATTGAGCGCGGGTTTGTGCGGATCGAGGATGGCCGAATTGTGGAGGTAGGTGAGGGCGAAGAGACTTCTAACGACAGTCAAGAGATCGTCATCGACGCGCAGGGTTGCGTCTTGATGCCCGCGTTTGTGGATTGTCACACGCACGCCTGCTGGGCGGGCCAGCGGCTCGATGAGTTCGCAATGAAACTCGCGGGGCGCTCGTATCTCGATATTCTCGAGGCCGGGGGTGGGATCATGGCCACGGTGCGGGCGGTCCGAGCCGCTTCGCAGCAAGAACTCACCGAGAACCTGCGGCGGCGTTTGGAACGAATGTCGGCGTTGGGGACAGCCACGGTTGAAGTCAAATCCGGGTATGGGTTGACAACGCGGGACGAGTTGAAGATGTTGGGGGCGGTGCGCGAAGCCGCAAGCGGCGGGGCGATGACGATCGTTCCTACGTTTCTCGGCGCGCACGCGATTGATCCGGACAACCCGAAGTTTATCGAGCAGACGATCGACGAGACGCTGCCGGCGGTGGCTGAGGAGTTCCCCGGCATTGTCTGCGACGCATACTGCGAACAAGGCGCGTGGTCACTCGACGATACCAAACGACTCTTTGAGAAAGCGCAATCCCTCGGCTTGGGGCTTCGCGTTCACGCCGATCAATTCAACAGCCTGGGCATGACTCGCCTGGCTGTCGATATGAACGCGGTCAGCGTCGATCATCTCGAAGCGACGACGCCGGACGATCTGAAGTATCTGGCGAAAAGCGAGACGATGGGGGTGGCGCTGCCGGCGTGCGGATTTCATCTGGATGATCGCTACGCCCCGGCCCGGGCATTCGTCGATGCGGGCGGAGCGCTGGCGATTGCCACGAACTACAACCCGGGCTCCGCTCCCACGCCGTCGATGCCGTTCGTGATTGCCTTGGCCTGCCGCAAAATGGGACTCGCACCGGCCGAGGCGATCGTTTGCTCGACGATCAACGCGGCGTGTGTCTTGAACCTTGCGTCGGAAGTTGGTTCGATCGAAGTAAACAAGCGAGCGGATCTGCAACTGCTCGATGGGACTGACGAACGCGAGCTTGGCTACGAATTCGCGTCACCAGGCCCACGGCTGACGATCATCAACGGGCAAATCATGCATCGTCGATAGGCGTATTGATACAAGGATCGTTTGACGAATAGTCGATAGTCTCTACGATTTGATCATGATCGCGACGGCTCAACAGGATATCGACGGGGCGTATGCAGCGGCACAATGCGTCGTGCAGACGCATCGGAGGCTCGCGGAGTTCCTGCGCGCGGGTTTGACCCTGGCCGAGATCGATCGTTTTGCGGCTGAAACATTGTCGTCGCTAGACTGTCGCAGCGCGTTCTTGCGCTATCGAATGCGCGGCTATCCGCCGTTCCCCAGCCACGCGTGCCTGTCGCTCAACGAGTGCATCGTCCATGGCACGCACCACATGACGGATGAGCCGATCAAGCCGGGCGACGTTCTGAAGATCGACATCGGCGTAACTCACCATGGTTGGATCGGCGACGCGGCGTGGACTTACGCGATCGAGGAGGTTTCAGAAGACGCCCAACGCCTGATGGCCTGTGGGCGCGAATCGCTGCGCCTGGGGATAGCAACGATGCAGATGGATTGTCCGTTGATCGACTGGGCCACGGCGGTACAAACCTATGTCGAAGGCGAATGCGGTTTTCATCTGGTTCGTGGTCTCGGCGGTCACGGGTACGGGCGCAAACTGCACGGGCCGCCCTTTCTGTCAAACGTTGTGCCGACACAGCCGCGCGAATGGCCCGATGCCTGGTCGACGTTCAAGCCGGGGATGCTGCTGGCGGTGGAGCCGATGGTCGCCGTGGGCACGGGTGAGATCGCCTCCGGTGACCAGCAATGGCCCATCCGCACCGCCGACGGCTCCCTGGCCGTTCATTACGAAGCGGATGTCCTGATCACCGAAGATGGCCCTCGCGACCTCACGGAAGGCTTGGACGAGCTGCCGGACGTCGTCGGCTGAAAACCCGGGGTCGAGTCAGCCGGTTCCCCCAACACCGATCAAGACAGCCAGTATCATTGCTGGACCGGTGCACGGCCCTCGTGTGGTCACTGCATCCGGATCGCTCCTCGGTATTCGTTTGCAAGAAAGTTGGGAGGTCGCCCATGCGTACGAAGTTTCAGCATCTGACGGTC
>JACZXL010000314.1 GCA_022571635.1 Planctomycetota bacterium | reverse complement strand
AGTGCGATGCGCTCGACCTTGGTGGGGACGATCACGCCGTCCTTGACCAGGTCGGTGTACTTTTGCGTCATCGCGTTGAAGCCGAAGTTGGTGTCGTTGGATTCGGCGACCTTCTGGGCGACGATGGAGCCGTCCAGCCCGGTGTTGATCGCGATCTGTTTGATGGGCGCCGCGAGTGCGCGGTAGACGATATCCACGCCGATCTTCTCATCGCCGGTGAGTTTCTTGCGCAACCCGTCGAGCTTGGTGCGTGCCCGGAGCACGGCCACGCCGCCGCCGGGGAGGATGCCCTCTTCCACCGCAGCGCGACACGCGTGAAGCGCATCTTCCACGCGGGCCTTCGTCTCCTTCATCTCGACTTCGGTCGCAGCGCCGACGTTGATCTGGGCCACGCCGCCGGCGAGTTTCGCCAGGCGCTCCTCGATCTTCTCGCGATCGTACTCGGAGTTTGAATCCTCCGCCTGAGTGCGGAGCTGCTCGATCCGACCCTTGATGTCGGTGGTCTTGCCCGCGCCTTCGACGATGGTGGTGTTGTCCTTGTCGATGGTGATCTTCTTGGCCCGGCCGAGATCGCTGAGCGAAACGTTCTCGAGTTCGATCCCAAGCTCTTCCATGATGGGTTTGCCGCCGGTGAGAATGGCGATGTCTTCGAGCATGGCCTTGCGCCGATCGCCGAAGCCGGGCGCCTTGACGGCGCAGATCTTCAGCACGCCGCGCAGCTTGTTGACGACGAGCGTGGCCAGTGATTCGCCTTCGATATCCTCAGCGATGATGAGCAGGGACTTGCCGGTCTCGGAAACTTTTCCGAGGATCGGGAGCAGGTCCTTCGCGCTGGAAAGCTTCTTCTCGTGGATGAGGACGTACGCATCTTCGAGCACGCATTCCATCTCGGCGAGATTGGTGACGAAGTGCGGGCTGAGGTACCCCTTCTCGAACTGCATACCTTCCACGAGCTCGACCTCGGTATCGAGCGACTGTCCTTCCTCGACGGTGATGACGCCGTCCTTGCCGACCTTGTCCATGGCCTCGGCGATGATCTTGCCGATCTGCTCGTCCTGGTTGGCGGCGCAGGTGCCGACCTGGGCGATCTCGGTGGAGGCGCTGACATCCTTGGACATGCGGGCAAGCTCATCGACGATCGCTTCCACCGCCTTGTCGATGCCGCGCTTGATCTGATTGGCGTTTCCGCCGGCGGTCATGTACTTGAGGCCTTCGGCAAAGATCGCTTCGGCATAGATGGTGGCGGTGGTGGTTCCGTCGCCGGCATCTTTGGAGGACTTTGAGGCGACCTCCTTGACCATCTGGGCCCCCATGTTCTCGTAGGCGTCGTCGAGCTCGATTTCCTTGGCGACCGTGACGCCGTCTTTGGTGACGGTCGGCGTGCCGAAGGACTTTTCGAGCACGACCACGCGGCCGGAGGGTCCGAGCGTGACCCTGACCGCTCTGGAAAGCTTCTGGATGCCGCGAAGTATCTTCTCGCGGGCGTCGTTGTCGTAGGCGATTTGTTTAGCAGCCATTGGTGTTGTTCCTCTTGGTTGCGGGTGTTTTGGAAGGGTGAATGTTCAACGCGCCGTCGGGGCAGACGACGGAGACTTTCGTTCTCTCAGGTTAGATCGGCGCGTGCCTGATACGCGGCCGACACGTGCGAAGCGTCGAGCCAGATGTAGTTCTGCTCGGTGGTGATGCGAATGCCTTGGGAGCTCTTGAGCTCCTCGACCTCCACGACGTTGCGGATCTCGAAGGATCGCTCCTCGCTCCCCCCAAACAGGATGATGTCCAGCTCCTTGTCGGAGTTCTTCATGTCTCTGAGTATCTCGATCAGCGGGCCGCGTTCCATTGTTGGTCCTTGGTTGTTGGTTGTTGGTTGGTGCCTAATGCCTAGTGCCTAGTGCCTTCTTCTCAGTCAATCACGCCGAGGATGTCGTCTTCGGTGACGATGAGGATGTCCTCGTCACCGATTTTGATTTCAGTGCCGGCGTAGGAGGTGAAGATGACGCGGTCACCCTTCTTGACGGTAAAGGGAATGTACTCGCCGGTGTCTTTGTTGAGCCGGCCATTGCCCACGGCGAGTACCTTGCCCTCTTTGGGCTTGTCTTTGGCGGACTCGGGCAGGAAGATGCCCGCGTCGGTCTTGGTTTCCGGATCGGCTCGCTTGATGAGAATCTTGTCGCCGAGAGGTCGCACATTCATGTCTCAGATCTCCTGAAATAAGTAAGGTTGAGGCATCGGCCTCGGTAGGTCAGTGGTGGTCTTTACGATAACGGCCATACGTCGGCGTAGTGGCGTCGCAGGATTCGTCGCATGACTTCGAGCATGCTCTCCAGTTCGATGGGTCGGTCAAGCACCGCGAACGCCCCCTCGCGCAACGCCTCGGTGAGCCCGCGGGCGCTCTGGCGGGCGGTGACCGGAGGCGGCCGAATGACGACGGTGGGCGGCGGCTGCGCGAGCCGGCGGAGCAGTTGGAGGATGCGGGGACCGCCGGGTTTGGACGGTAGGTCCCGCTGCAAGGGAATGGCCAGGTCGACGATCGCGATGTGGATGGCGAACTCGTCGATGGCTCGAGCCGCCTCCTCGCCGGACTCGACGTGGATACTGTGGATCCCCATCGGGGCGAGCAACTGCGGCAACTGGGCAATGGCCGTGGTCTGCCGCCAACCGCCATAGGACAGCAGGAGGTTCAGGCGTGAGCCTCCGGGCGGTTGGGAAGTCGTGGGCATCGCGTTGTTCATGGCACAGAAACACCGTTGCGGCCTATCGAGGCGGAAAGCATGAGGCAAGGCTCGTGCCGCGACGTTTTGAGCATTGGCGCCAGCAAAGGCCGTATTTACAGTGGTTTACGGTGCCTGGCCCCGTTGGAGACTCGGTCAACTGCTGTCAATGCCGATGCGTGGACGTGCAACGTCTGCCAAATTGGCGGAGAGAAAACGGGGTCGGGAGTCGTTTCGCAAAATCGCCACTGGAATGGCAATAAACGCGGTTTATGAGAAAAGACTCCCGACCCCTATTTTCGTCGGACAAGGGTGGATTGGCGAGCAGCGGGTGGCGGGCGGCGCGAGGGGACTACACTGTCCGCTCGCCGGACGGTTCGTTCGGCTGACGCTGAGGACGCACGTTGATGTCACAGGTGATGGTGGTTGACGCCCTGGCGGGTCGAGTCCCGGTGGGCTCGCAGGTGACCGTCAAGGGCTGGATCCGCACCCGCCGCGATTCCAAGGCCGGTCTCTCGTTTCTCACCGTGCATGACGGCTCGTGCTTCGATCCCATTCAGGTCGTTGCGCCCAACACGCTGGACAATTATGAGGATGAGGTTCTTCGGATCACCGCTGGCTGCTCGGTCATCGTCCAAGGCGAGCTCGTCGAATCGCAGGGTAAAGGCCAGGCGTTTGAAGTGCAGGCGTCGTCGATCGAGATCGTTGGCTGGGTGGATGATCCGGACACCTATCCGATTGCGGCCAAACGGCACACGTTCGAGTACCTGCGTGAAGTGGCGCACCTTCGTCCGCGGACCAACACGTTTGGGGCCGTGGCCAGAGTGCGCCATTGCCTGGCCATGGCGGTGCACCGGTACTTTCACGAGCACGGCTTCGCGTGGATTCACACGCCGATCATCACCGCCAGCGATTGTGAGGGCGCCGGTGAAATGTTCGGCGTCTCCACGCTGGATTTAGTGAACCTACCTCGAACTGAAGAAGGCGCGATCGACTACGCCGAGGACTTCTTCGGTCGGCCTGCGTATTTGACCGT
>JACZXL010000313.1 GCA_022571635.1 Planctomycetota bacterium | reverse complement strand
ACGTCGTTGAGCCCATGCGGGCCTAGCCGCGGGTTTCCAGGATGCTCACGCGGACCTGCTGGGCCACCTTCTTGACTTCTTGCATCGCCTTGCGGACTCGTGTTCCGGCGGCTTTGTTGCCGCCTTCAGCCTTGGCGATGTCCTCGTCGGCATCTTCGATGAGCCTTTTGAGCTGGTCGTACTGTTCCATGTTCGGCCTCACTGCTACTGGGGACGGTCGACAGTTCGATCGACACCGGTCGGGAGCCGGGACAACGCCACCGGCACTGTCGCGCCATTCTATCGGCTGTCCGACCGTCCGTACAGCACCCTCAGGGCCGGTTTTGGTGATCTGTTCATGCCCTGATCGGGTTGGGGGCGGGTTGTGGGTGGGTCAGGGGGCCCGTTACACCAGCAATTTGGCCAGTTTCAGGCACGATTGGAACTGCGGATGCCTCGAATCGGCCAGCAATTCGTACATGGCTGACAACACGCCGGTCACGATCGCCCCCGCCTGCTTCATGCGGTCAAGAGCCGGGCCGATCTGGTCGGGCTGGCTTGCCGAGACCGCGTCGGAGCACACAAACGCCTGTCGGCCGGTGGCCTGAAGATCGAGCACCGTCTGGAGCACGCAGACATGGGCCTCGATCCCGCAGATGAGCACGTTAGTGCGGCGCCAGGTATGGAGATGCTCGTCGACCAGGTCGATCACGGCGCTGAACCGGGTCTTTTCAATGCGGCGGGACGGATCGGGCATGGCCGCGGTGACCTCATCCGCGGTCCGGCCGAGCCCCGTGGGATACTGCTCCGTGACGAGATAGGGAAGGTCCAGCGCGCCCGCCATCTGCAACAGGATCGCGCAGTTGGTGACCAGCCGCTGGCGGTCGGCGATCGTGGGCAGTAGTCGCTCCTGCACGTCGATCACGAGCAGCGCGGTGTCGTTGGGGCTGAGGCGCGGAATCGGCACGCCGCAAGTGTACAGGCCCCAGCGGTGAGTCATCCGTCGTGAGGCGCCAGTTAGTGCGATCGACACTGCGCCGGGGCGCCGGAAGGCATCGGATCATCCGGATCATCGGCGGTGTCTGCGTACCGGTCGCGGATCGGCTGGACTACCTGTTCGATGAAGGCGTCCACCTGTTGGGGGGCTCGGCCGACGTAGGCGGTCGGCTCCAGCACGGCGTCCAGATCGACCGCGGCGAACATTGGTTCACGGCGCAGACGGTCGAGCAGGTCGTTGGGTTTTCCTTCGGTCTTGACGCGCTGTCCGGCCGCCTGGCTGTGGCGACGCAAGACCTCATGCGCCTCCTGCCGATCGGCGCCCGCCTTCACCGCCGCCATGAGAATGTTCTCAGAAGCGATGAACGGGAGCTCAGCCAGGAGATTTGCTCGGATCGTTTGTTCGTACACGACCAGCCCCGAGGCGATCTTATTCATGACCGCAAGCGCTCCGTCGAGGGCCAGGAAAGACTCCGGCAACGTGAGGCGGCGGTTGGCGGAGTCGTCGAGCGTTCGCTCGAACCACTGGCTGGCCGCGGTATTCAGGGCATTGGCCGGCATCGCCATGACGAACCGGGCCAAGCCGCTCGCCCGTTCGCAGAGCATGGGGTTGCGCTTGTAGGGCATGGCCGAAGAGCCGATCTGCTTCTCGCCAAAGGGCTCGTCAATCTCCTTGCGGTTGGCGAGCAGTCGGATGTCGTTGCAGCATTTGTGAATGGCCGCGGCGACGACGGCGAGGCTGGAGATCACTTGCGCGTCGACAAGGCGTGGATAGGTCTGACCGGTGACAACGTAGCGTTGCTCAGGCGGCCAGCCCATCTTTTGGGTCACGAGTTGGTCAAGCTGCTCGACCTTGTCGTGATCACCGTCGAACAGATCGAGAAACGACGCTTGCGTGCCGGTTGCGCCTTTGACGCCGCGGAAGCGCAGCGTCGCCGATCGATGCTCGATGTCCGCAAGCGCGATGGCGAGATCGTACGCCCAGAGCGTGGCTCGCTTGCCGACGGTGGTGGGCTGGGCCGGCTGAAAGTGCGTGAAGCCGAGCGTCGGCACGTCTCGGTATCGGCGGGCGAACTCGGCCCAGGCGTCGATCGTTTTGGCGAGCGTGGCGGCGATGAGCCCAAGGCTCTCGCGCAGCAGGATCAGCTCGGTGTTGCAGCCGACGAACTGGCTGGTAGCGCCGAGGTGGATGATCGACTTGGCGTTCGGGGCGACGTCGCCCAGGGCGTGGATGTGGGCCATGACGTCGTGGTGCAACTGGGCTTCGTACTTCGCCGCGGTGTCGAAGTCGATATTGTCGAGATTGGAGGCCAGTTCATCGAGCTGCTGGCGGGTAACATTGAGCCCGAGCTCGTGTTGGGCTTGGGCCAAGGCCAGCCAGAGCCGTCGCCACGTCGAGAACTTCCGCTGGGGCGACCAAACGGCCAGCATTTCGGGCGTGGCGTAGCGGGTTTGCAGCGGTGATCGGTAGGCTAGGTTTGGATCCATCGGTGCTCCGGCAGGGGCGAGCCGGTCTAGCCGCCCCGAGACCGTGTGAATGGCCAGAAACAGATCAGATGCCGGCATCGTACCTAACTTCGAGGGATTGAACGTGGACGGAACCGGCGCAACGCCAATTCAACCCGATCCTCGAGCCCAGGGCCGTCCCTCGGACGCCCCCGGCAAGGCGACCCGCGTGACGCCCTTACGTGAGTTGCAGCTTCTGGAGGCCTATCGCCGCGGTGATCCCGAGGCGATCGGCGAGCTGCTGAACGTCTACCAACACCGAATCTACAGCGTCTGTTACCGGATGGTTCGCCACGAGCACGATGCCCGCGATCTGGCCCAGGAAGCGATGGTCAAGGTGTTGCAGGGCCTTGACAGTTACGACGGCCGGTCCAAGCTCAGTACGTGGATCATCCGGGTTACCATGAACTGCTGCCTGAGCCACCTGCGGCGTGAGCGGGTCCGGCGGGCCAGCAGCCTCGACGGTTTGTGGGACGAGGATGGGACCCCGAGGCTCCAAAGCCTCCCCGCCCGGGGGGAACTTTCCGGTGCGGCTCGCGTCCAACAGGCCGAACTACGCGCGATCCTTGAGCGATCGCTGCAGCGTTTGGACCCCCAGATGCGGGCGGTGATCGTCCTGCGAGATATCCAAGACCTGGATTATCAGCAGATTGCGACGGTGTTGGGTGTCCCCGTGGGCACCGTGAAATCGAGGCTTTTCCGGGCTCGGGCCGCTCTGCGGGCCGCGGCCGAGTTGGAGTTTGACCGCTCGGTTGGGGACGGTGAGTAGTGAAGATTCCGACCGCTGAGCTGCGAAGGCGTAGGGAGTGGGCGTAGGCTTGTAGGCTCGAATCATGCTGGATCACTTCGACGAATCCGACTTACTGGCACTCATCGAGGATGAGCTTGGCCCCGATGAAGCGAAGGCCCTGTGGCGGCGCATCAGCGAGGATCCGCATGCGCGTGGGGTTATCCAGGCGATGCGGCGCGACCGGGAGCTGTTGCAATCGCTGGGTGATCCGCCGGTACCGGTTGATCTTCTGGCTGACCTCGAGCCGCGCCTGGCTCGACCCATGCTGATGGGGCCCACGGGTGAGGATTTGCGTCGGCGTCATCGACGGAAACGTCGTCGGTACGGGCCGATCGCTGCCGCGGCTGGAATCGGGCTGATGCTGTTCGGAGGTGTTTATTGGGTGGCCGTCTCTGGGCGGCTGTCATCAACGAGCCCTGAGCCTGCGGATCAATTCGCGATGGCCACCGATCCAGCGCGGGCGAGCATTGACTC
>JACZXL010000074.1 GCA_022571635.1 Planctomycetota bacterium | reverse complement strand
CGAATACGGACGCTTCGTGCGCCTGGCCGGCCGTCAGATGAAAGTGAAGCGGATGACCGTGCCGATCGCACAAAATGTGGATTTTACAGGTCAAACCGCCGCGACTGCGGCCGAGCGCGTGGTCGTCCGGCTCGTCTGAATCCCCTTTTTTCCACCGCCGGCAGCGCACTTGGCCGCTCGCACCATCGTGCCATCGACGCACCAGAGTTCGTCGTCGATCTCGACGTTGGCGCGAAGGCGATCAAGAACTGCTTGCAGCGTGCCGTCGGTGTTCCATCGATCAAAGTGATCCCAGACCGTGGACTTGGGGCCGAAGGCGGGTGGCAGGTCACGCCATTGCGCGCCGGTGTTGAGAATCCACAGGATGCCGTCGATCATGTCTCGGGCATCGCTGCGCGGTCGACCCATGTGTTTGCGTGGAGGAAACAGGTCTGCGATGAACTTCCATTGCTCGTCCGTGAGCCGATGTCGGAGCATGAGGCATCCTTTCCGCATGCGTGAAAAGTGGGATCATCGGCCACGACCCCGATTCGCGTTGAGTTTTCGGACGGAACCTAGAACAACGATCTTCCCCCCGCGACGCCCATGGATAGCAATCCGTCGGTTTCTTCTTTCAATCCCCCAACCCCCAAGCTCCCCGCCTCCAAACACAATCAACCGCCCGTCGCGCGATCTTCCCGTTTAGCGGGTGACGCGCAGCGTCCCTCTTCCCAATCCCCAAGCCTTCTTCTCCCCCTCGATGCCATGATGCCTTGATGCCATCTTCACGGACACGGCCCCCAGTTGGCGAGGAGGGCGAGGAGGTCCGAGACGCCGACGTTGCCGTTGCCGTCGAAGTCGCCGGGGCAGTCTTTGCACGGTCCCCAACTTGCCAGGAGCGAGAGGAGATCGGACACGCCGACGTTGCCGTCGGCATCGAGATCGTGCGGGCAGTTGCAGTTCGGCGCGAGGTTATACATGTATGCGGCCCCGGCCTGCTGATTCTCGCCGTCTGCGCCGATGACGGCCCGGTCGCCGTCCAGCGCCACCGAGATGCCGAACCAGGCCGCCCACGGCCCGCGATCGGGCACCAACATGTCCTCCTGAGACCATTGCGATGTGTCGCGGTCGTAGCGATAGACGTAGGCCGCGCCAGAGTTGGTCCCCACGGCGTCGGCGGCCCACGAGCCGATCAGCGCGCATCGCCGTCGATGGCCGCGGCGCGTCCGAACTGCTGCGGCGCCCCGCCGCTTGGAACCAGCTTTTGCTCCTCGAACCAGGTTGAGTTCTTCGGATCGTAACGAAAGACGTAGGCTCTGCCGGTGCCGTTACCATGCGCCCCTATCACAGCTACCTTGTCTTCGATCCCGCTGAGGCTGACGGCGGCGAGCCCGAATACATGACTCGTGGCCCCATCGGAGGCCAGCAGCTTTTGCTCCTCCTGCCACCTTGAGGTCTTGGGGTCGAAGCGAAAGACATACGCCGCCCCGGCGTTGTTCCCAAGGTCATCGTGCCCTCCTGCGCCGATCAGCGCAACGTCGCCGGCCGGGTCGGCCACGATGGCCACGGCATCACCGAAGAAATCGCCGGCCGCGCCGTCGGAGGCCAGGAGCTTCTGCTCCTCGATCCACAGTCGGCTCTTGGCATGGTAGCGGAAGACATAGGCTGAACCGGACTGGCCGCCGTTGTCGTCGTCTCCCATTGCTCCGATCACCGCAACGTCGCCGCTGATCACAACCGAAAAACCAAACTTGTCACCGGTCTCACCGTCACTGGCAAGCAGCTCCTGCTCCTCGATCCACATCGAAGTATCGTTGTCAAATCGGAATACGTACGCTGAGCCGGAGCCCGAATCGTCATCGTGAAAGTGTCCAAAGGCCCCGACGACAATGACATCGCCATCGATCGTCACTGCCGAACCAAAGCGGTTATTCGTCGTCCCATCGGAAGCCAGTAGCTTCTGCGCGAACACCCAACTTCCCTCGAGACCCGGCTCACGCTGATACACATACGCCGAACCGGACTGCGTCCCCAGATCGTTGTCCCATTGTGCCCCGATCACTGCGGTATCACCCGACACGGCGACGGAATACCCGAAGCTCTGAAACCCACCGCCGTCAAAGGCCGTGACCTTGGCCTCTCGACACGCCGTCTGCGCCGAGGCCGCCTGGATGCAGCACAGAGCGGCGACGCCGACCGCAGCAGCGAGTTTCAAGGAGCGAATTGACCTGCCCATGGGCGTTCCTCCGCACGCCGACCGGGAAAAGCCCTTGCGACACCGGCTCTGCCACAGTTGCCGTACCAGGGCATTATCCCTCCCAATGACCGCCGGGGCAAGGAACTTCCCGCCCCCGCCAGCATTTAGGATCGTAAGGCTCATCGCAAACCAGTCGAGTCGTCACCAACCCGCCGAGCCCCGCAGACCCATGCGGGGCTCGTTTGATCTGTGTCCATCTGTGGCGAAGGAAGGCTTGAGGCATGAGGCTTGAGGCTTGAGGACCGAACGGTCGCGCTGGCGCGCCCAGATGAGGCCCTGAATCGTTGACCCGCGCTCAAAGTTCTTAGAAAAAAACCTGCCTGGTGAAGCGCCAAGCCGCATTCTGCGGACCGGATTGTCAAATGTACCTTCCCAGCGCGCGCACACGCGACCGCTACTCCCTTCATAGAAGGAGCTGTTCTTCCGTGTTCACATCATCAATGTCAACAAGTCAAATTTCCGGGGGCGCGGCGTCTGTGGCGCGCGCAAACTAATCCCTATGCCGTCAAAACTCTTGTGCGCGCTGCAATGACCGACCAAGCGCCCGCGGATTTCTCCCGATCCCGATTCAATCGGGATCGGGGCCATCTTCCTAATGCCTAGTGCCCAATGCCCATTGCCCATTGCCTTCTTCTTCACGGGCACGGCCCCCAGGCGCCCAGCAAGAAGAGCAGATCCTTCACGCCAACGCTGCCGTTGCCGTCGAAGTCGGCTGGATCCCCGGGGTTCGGCCCCCACGCCCCCAGAAGTTGAAGCAGATCCTTCACGCCGACACTGCCATCACCATCGAGATCGGCCGGACAGTCACGTTGACACTGCCCGCACTGAATCGTCGCGAGGTAATCGTTGCCGAAGAAGCCCGGCTCCTTGCCCTTGTCGTCCGGACAGGGGATTCCCCAAAGGATGGGCGCGACTTCTGTGGCGGGGGCAACGAACAGGATATACGTGCCCGGATCGACGCACAGCTCGGCCGAGGCCGGCGCGCAGCCGAGGGCGTACGCTTCCGCCACGATCTGAAACCCGAACTCGCAATCGCCGGCAATGATGAACGCGGCTGCGGGAAACTCGCTGGAGATCGTCCATGTGAGCAACGTCGTTTCGGCCACCGTCAGCTCGTACCAGTCGGTGTCACGGCTCCCGGTCGCCCACGCGGTTCCGCACACCGACTCGCCGCAGACGATCGGCGTGAACTGGGCGGGATCGGCAAGGCAGCCTCCGTTGGTGCTCTCGCCGCAGGCTTCCGGCTCCAGCGTCGCGCCCTTGGGGCAGTTGAGCTCGCACGGCTCGGTCCCACATACCACGAGCGCTTCGTCGACACAGATCTGATCCCACACGACGGTGCAACAGAACGGATCAATGGAGCAGACGATTTCGCAGCACGCACCATCGGTGCAACTCGGCGTGTCGTTGGGCTCGAAGCACGGCCCCTTGCCGGGACAGGCGGGACAGAGTTTCTGGGCCAAATTCGCGCAGGGTACGTCCCAGACTATCAGACAGCAGAACGGGTCAAGATGGCAGATCAGGTTGCAACATTCAGGAATTGCGCAGCCGGGCGCGTCATTCGGCTCGAAGCATGTCCCCGCCTTTTCGTTACACGCTGGAAAATCACCGCCTTCGGCAGGCCGCGTGGTGCCGAGCAGACCCAGAATCGCGACCCCGGTCATGACCGCGAGGCTCGGGCCCGGCCGATTGAATTCAGAAATGACCCGTATTGTGGAGACGATCCATCTCATATTTCGGCCTTGAAGTCCTCCGTCGCCGCCGTTGACCGGGCGCTGCATCTGGCCCGGCGTGGTGGTGCGGTGTCAATCCCAATGACCCAGCAGGAAAAGTAAGTCCGAGACGTTCACGTGACCGTCGTAGTCGAAGTCGGCCGATCCTCCAGGCGCGTCCCAGTCCGCCAGCAGGATCGACAAGTCCGACATGCCAACTCGACCGTCGCCGCTGAGGTCAGCGAGCGGACACGGGCTGCCTTGGGGCGTCTCGTTGAGCAGCACCGTGAGTCGGTGCGCGCCGAGGCTGGCCACCACCAGGTCCATATCGCAATCCCCGTCAAGGTCGACGGGCAAGATAAAACGCGGAAACGCGCCCACGGGGATAAACTGGGCACGTCCCAAGGCCATGTCACCGGCCGACTCGTTCGGCAGCAGAATCAACAGGTCGTCGAGCACATCGGTCAGGGCGACATCGGGCCGGCCGTCGCCGTTGAGATCCGGCGTCGCGACATACCACGCCCAACCGCCCGTATCGAATGTCGTCAACCCCGAGAATTGCGCGTTGCCGTGATTCTCAAGGACCGCCAATCTACCCTCAAAATCAGTCAAATCGGCCATGACAACATCAATGTTGCCATCGAGGTTCATGTCGGCGGCGGCGACACCGACCGGCTGAAGCACGGGGATCGTCAAGGCCGCCGAGAACACTCCGTCCCCTTGGTTGCGAAGGAATGAGATGTGACCGCTGCCGAAATGCCCGACCACCAGATCAAGATCAAGATCATTATCGAAATCGCTCGCCGTCATATAGAACGGCCAGGCCCGGTGCTTCAGCGGCCCCCCTAGTGCAACCGTCTGCCACAGATTCATCCCGCCTTGCCCGTCATTCAAGAGAATCGAGACGTCATCGCTTCCGAAATTGGTGACGGCCAGATCAATGGCGCCGTCGCCGTCGAAATCCTCCGCCGCCATGCTCGACGGCGAGCGACCGACGGCATGGTCCGTGCGGTCGGTGAACGTGCCGTCGCCAACACCGCTGAACATCGCAACAACCCCCTCGCTGCCTCGCAACACAACGGCCAGATCCAGCGGCCCGTCCAGATCGAAGTTGCGGACCGAGACCCATTCCGTCTGCGACTCGATGAGCAACTCCATAGGCCGGCCCAGGACACCATCGCCCTCGCCGAGCATGATCAGCACCTTTCCCTCGACGTTGCGACCGGAAACCACCAGATCGACGAAGCCGTCGTTGTTGAGGTCGCCGGCAGCGATCGATGTCGGGTACATGGCGAAGTCGAAAATGTAGGAGACCGGCTCGGCGAACTTAAAAGCCGGCTGTGCATCGGCCGAGCGCAAGACCGCGCACACCGTGGCAAGACCGATGACTGCACCGGCTACTGCTCCCATGTCTCGACCGCACCGACAGAGACAGCGTCGAATCGGCGGCCGACCATTCACAGGACGGTCGACATGCGGATTCACCAGCGCCAACACGGTGATCATCGCGTGCTCCGCCTCCAAGCTCGGCGCGGACCGTCGGGCGAGACGGACCGCTAGTACCATTTAGTGTATGACCGAGCCGGCTGAGAGTATGCCTGTTGATGTCAAAAGCGCCGGCCCCGAGACCGAGAATGGCGCGGCTGAGCCAAGCCAGCGGCGATCGGGTCGGATAGAACACCGGCCATCCACGCTTGGAGTCGTCACCGGTCACCGCGGCTGGCCGGTGACGCTGTTGCTGGGTCTGGGGTTGATTATCGGCTGCGAGATTCTGCTGGCCATCGACGTGACCCGGCGCGAGGTGGCGGTGCTGAAGTCCCAAGCCGATGTCTCCCTTTTGCCGGCCCCCGATTCCGCCCTTCAGGGTCTCGCCCGCCGTGTCGCGATCGACATGACACCGCTGTGCTGGGTGGGATACCTCCTGGTCGCCGACGGCCTATTGGCCGGACTTCGTCGCCGCAGCCCTACTCAGCCCGGATCACCCTTGCGCACGCGCCCGAGGCGCTTCGCCTTCGCATTCGTGACCAGTGTGGGCGTCTGGCTCTTCTTCGATTGGGTCAACTTCTCGTTCATTCATGCCTGGACGTACCACGGACTGCCGACCAATCGCCCGCATGAGTATGTCGCGAAGTTCATCGCCTTCGGCGCGATAAGCCCGGCGATATTTCTGACGGCCGAATTGTATCAGCGGCTCGGTCTGCGGCGCGTGCGCTTGCCTGCGCTGCGCATCGGTCAAGCGTGGCGGGTCGGCGCCTTCGTGGCCGGCTTGGGGCTGCTGGCATTTCCCTTCGTCGTACAGCAACCCATCGGCTGTCTGACGCTGTGGGTCAGCTTGATCTTCGTGCTGGATCCCGTGAATGCGTGGGCGGGCGCTCCCAGCCTGCTGAGAGACTGGCAGGCGGGTCGGTGGGGCCGCACGGTGGCGCTCATGGCCGGCGGCGCGACCTGCGGAATCCTCTGGGAGTTCTGGAACTATTGGGCCGCGGCAAAATGGACCTATGACCTGCCGTTCCTCGGGCCGCTCGAGTCGTATCGCGCCTTTGAGATGCCGTGGCCCGGCTTCCTAGGCTTCCTACCGTTTGCATTAGAATGTTGGGTCGCCTTTC
Source organism: Planctomycetota bacterium (assembly GCA_022571635.1). Taxonomy (GTDB): domain Bacteria; phylum Planctomycetota; class Phycisphaerae; order Phycisphaerales; family SM1A02; genus JADFNO01. Next base: position 7,305 of record JACZXL010000074.1, on the reverse strand, counting down.
AAGCATTCGTAGTCGGGGCCCGCGCCTTGGGGCTTCGATCCGTGGAGCCGCTGCCCGACCATGACGCGGTGCTGTAGGCCCCCGCCGCCGGCGGCCCGACTCGCACGCACCACCAACCGCCCTCGGAATGACGCAAACGCACCAACGAGTAGCGCCGGCGCGGTATGCTGAGGCCGCCGACCTTCTTACCGGATTGGAGAGTTCACAATGGTTCAGACGTTATCCACGATGCTCCTGCTTGGCACGAGCGCTCCGCAGTTCAGCCTCCCGGACCCCGACGGAAAGATCGTCTCACTGTCCGATTTCGAGGGCGCGCCGGCCTTGGTGGTGATCTTCATGTGTAACCACTGCCCGTTTGTCAAACACGTCGCCCCCGGACTTGCGGACCTAGCGCGGAGGTACCAGGACAAGGGCGTCGCCGTCGTGGGCGTCAATCCCAACGACATCGCGAATTACCCGGACGACAGCCCCCAGAAGATGGCTGAGGCGAGCAAAGAATACGGGTACACCTTCCCGTATCTGCTCGACGAATCACAGGCGGTCGCCAAGGCGTACCGAGCCGCCTGCACCCCGGACTTCTTCGTCTTTGACGGCGATCGTCAGTTGGTCTATCGGGGACAGATGGACGACAGCCGCCCCAGCCTCGACCTTCCGGTGACCGGCGCCGATCTTCGCGCAGCATTGGACGCGGTGCTCGATGGTCGTTCCGTCACGGCTGAGCAGAAGCCGAGCGTCGGGTGCAACATCAAATGGAAGCCCGGCAACGAGCCGGATTACTTTGGTGGATAGTCATGTAGCGTGGATTCGGATCAGGGTTGTCCCATGCACGACCAACATCGTCTTGAAAGTCTGATTGACAGCCGCCATCCATGCATCGCGATCACCACACGGGAGGAAGAGTACGCGCTGAACCTCATCAAGGCGACGGCGATGCACACTGGTCAGCAGCTGTGGATTTGGACGGCCGTGCGCGGTGTCTACGAAGGGCTATTCGAAGGAACGCAGCCGCTGGAGAACACGGAGCATCTGGCAGCAGCGCTTTATCATTTATCAAGCCTGATTGTGAAACCGGCGCTGTGCGTGGTCATCGATTCGGCTGATCACTTGGAGGACGGACGCACGTTGCGCGCGCTGCGCGAGGTGATCCAAAGCTTCCGAGGAACCGAGAGCTGCCTCATCCTGTTGGACTACCGCGACACGCTTCCGCAGATCATTGAATCAGAGGCCACGCCGCTGGAATTGTCCCTTCCCACCGAAAAAGAGCTCGAACAGATTATCCGCAGGACCTTGAAGCGCGAGGGCAAGAGGCGCCCGGTTCACGCCAAAGTCCGGCCGCGTGATCTGCGGACCATGATCCGCAACCTTCGGGGCCTCACCAGGCGTGAGGCGGAGCAAACAATCGTCGATTGCGTAACCGACGACAGAACGTTCGATGCCGGGGACATCAATACGATCTTCGCTCACAAGCGTCAGCGACTTCACCGTAGCGCGATTCTGGAGTACGTCGAAGCACCGGTGGACCTGAGCAGTATCGGTGGGTTGCGCTGCCTCAAACGCTGGCTCAAGCAACGCCGCAATGCTCTTTCTGAAGAGGCGCGCGATTTCGGAGTTCCACCTCCACGCGGCGTGCTGCTGCTTGGTGTGCAGGGAGCGGGCAAGAGTCTCTCGGCCAAAGCGATCGCGGCTGCGTGGCAACGACCCCTACTGCGGTTAGATCCGGGCGTACTTTACGATCGTTACATCGGTGAATCGGAGCGACGACTCCGCGAAGCGCTGCGGCAGGCCGAGACGATGGCGCCGGTTATCCTCTGGATCGACGAGATCGAAAAAGGCTTTGCCTCGGCGGCAAGTCAGTCAACCGACGGCGGGCTTTCGCAGCGAATGTTCGCAACGTTTCTCACCTGGATGCAGGAGCACGAAGAGCCGGTCTTCCTTGTGGCCACCGCGAACAACATTGACGCCCTCCCGCCGGAGTTGTTGCGAAAGGGTCGATTCGACGAGATTTTCTTCGTCGATTTGCCGGACACCACCGTACGCAGACAAATCTTCGAGATTCACTTGGCAAAGCGCAATCGTGACCCGGAAGTCTTCGACATTCAGAAGCTGGCCAAGGCAGCCCAAGGCTTTAGCGGCGCGGAGATAGAACAGGCGATCATCGCTGCCCTGCACGCTGCCTTTGCGGATTCCAAACTGCTTGACACCGATCGCATTCTGGCAGCCGTCAACGAATCGCCGCCCTTGTCGGTCACCGCAGCAGAGCGTATCCAACGGTTGCGGAGTTGGGCGAAGGGCCGTTGCATGCCGGCGGACTAACGCCGACGCATGGTCTATGCGATGTGAACAATGAGATTCCTTGGTCGTCCTCGGCGGCGATGCTCCCAGAGATAAATCCCCTGCCACGTCCCCAGCGCCAGCCGACCGTCAACCACCGGGATGCTCAGCGACGTGGCGGTGAGCGCCGCCTTGATATGAGATGGCATGTCATCCGGTCCCTCGGCGGTGTGCGTGTACAACGGATCGTCCTCTTTCACGAGACGGTTCAGCCAGTGCTCCAGGTCGCGCCGCGCTGACGGGTCGGCGTTCTCCTGAATCGTGAGGCTGGCCGAAGTGTGCTGAACCAGCACCGTGCACAGGCCGTCCGCAACGCCGGACTCGCCTACAACGGTCTCGATCAGATCGGTGATCAGATGCAGCCCTTGTCCGGGGGTGTGTATCGACAGTTGCTTGATCATCAGCGTCTGGGCAGTCAGCCAAGGCTCGTGGGCCGATCTATGATCTTCGCTCGGGCAATCTCGCCGGACAGAATGAGCGGTCTTCCCCCGATTTGCGTCTTTGCGCGTCAGGAGCCATTGTAGGTCTCAGCGGCCCGACTGCCTTGAGTTCGACGTGCTACCGAAGGGGCTTGCCAAAGCCTGCCCGGGGCGTCACAATAACCGCCAATCCTCGGAGGACTCACTCATGGCGTCGATCACTGTTGTGTCCGGTGAAAGCACCGGCGATTACTACCCGCTTGCGAAACGAACCATGGTCATTGGGCGCGACGAGGCCCTGCCGATTCAGGTCAAAGACGACCGCGTCTCCCGCAAGCACGTCCAGATCCGCTACGAGGAGGCCGACGGAACCGACCGCTATGTCCTTCTGGACATGAAGAGCGCCAACGGCACGTTCGTCAACGGCCGGCAGATCACGACCGAACTCGTGCTTCAGGACAACGACATCATCGAGCTTGGCAACAGCAAACTGATGTTCTCGACCACGGAGTTCCCGGACCGCGAGAGCGCTTTGAACCACTACAAGGCGCGAGGCGAGCGCGGCAAGAGCACGTTGATTCAGTAACCCCAGGCCAAGCTGTCGGCGATCATGGCCCAAGCCTACGCGGCAACAATCTGTTCCCCGCCCGCAAAAACGTGGCGTTGATCACAAACCTACCCACCGATCGCCGACATCGCGCGATCCGGCTGCACAAAGTCTGCGGCGTTGATGGAATGCCCCTTCTGTTTGGTCCAAACGGCGTCCACTACAAACGCCCCAAGGTCTTCATCACTTGCGCCGGATCGAAGCAGCGGCCGAAGATCCCATTCCTTGAGGCTAAACAGGCACGGCCGAATCTTGCCGTCCGCGGTGACGCGCAATCGGCTGCACGCGCCGCAGAACGGGCGGGTCACGGACGCAATGATGCCGATGCGCCCCGGTGCGCCGTCTGCGAATCCGAAGTTCAGCGACGGGCTATGTGGATCATGCTTGTCGAGCTGGACAAGCTCGTGTCGGGCGTTGATGGCGTCGAGCATTTCGTCAGCCGAGACGACCGCGGACCGATCCCATGCTCGACCCGAATCCAAGGGCATGAACTCGATCAACCGCATGTCGATTCTGTGTTCACGCGCAAAGTCAGCAAAGTCTGCGAGTTCGTCGTCATTCACCCCGCGCATGATGACCGCGTTGACCTTGATCGGCGTAAGCCCAACGGCCTGGGCGATCCTGATCGCGTTGATCGTCGATTGCAAGCCGGTCTTCGCGCGCGTGATATGTGCGACGCGATCATCACGGAGACTGTCCAGGCTCAGCGTGATACGGTCAAGTCCGGCTTCCCGCCAAGCTCGGGCCTGCCGTCCGGTCATCAACGACCCGTTGGTGGTCATCGCGATATCTTTGATCGGCATCTTTCCCAGCGCTTCCAGTAGCTCCAGCAACTCGGGGTAAAGCGTCGGCTCACCGCCGGTCACCCGAATCTTGCTGATACCGAGATTCACACACACCCGGACAACCCTGAGGTATTCGTCCAGGCTGAGAAGCTCCATCTTCGGCATGTAGCTGTAGTCCGGGTCCATGCAATACCGACAGCGGAAATTGCACCGATCGGTCACGCTCAGCCGCAGATCGTGAATCACCCGGCCGTGCGAATCGAACAGTTGCCCCGGCCGGTTGGCCTTCTCAGGCGCGACCGGCGGCGCTTGCGAGTCCTCGTCAAGATCAGCGGAGAAGATCGGCAGGGCAATAGTCAAAAGTCAAACTCCAAGGCTCCCTGGAGTGTACGCGACAAGATGCCGACGGGCATGATCGTAACAGACAAAGCCACCCGCAGGAGAGATTCAAGAGGCCTCCAGCCGACAAGTCTAGTACCCATCCAACTTCCGGGGGCGGGCGTCGCCAGTCAACTGCAGCCGCTGATTAGGTTGCATCAAGGAAGCACGCCGCACATTGTCTCACTTCTCATGTCGTATGTTCGCCTGAAGGTATCCAATGCCGATTGGAACTGCCTTTTGTCGCCTACTGCCTCGGAGCCGGCACGGAGCTTCTTCTTTAGCTCCTCAAACAAATCGAACATTGCGATCATGCTTACAAGTTCCGATTCGCATACTCCACTAAACCTCTGAGCCCGCATACCCGTTGTGATCCACACTACATCGTTGGGTGCAACGCCAACCCACGAAATACATCTGTAGTTCCCGCGCTGGTCTACGCCAACATAATGTGAAATACCCATTTGAGCGACTCGGCCTGCATCATACAACTTTTGAATCGCTACTTGTACGTCTAAAGAAAGCCAGTAAGGCCATCTTCGGGCTCCTGCTTCTCCATTCGAGTATATGAAGCAAGCGTCAAACGGCTCGTCATACGGGACGAGCCCTTTCTCTTGTGCATCGTAGAAGGCCTGTTCCAAAAACCAGACATCTACGAAATACGTTAGAAGATCAAATCCACGAAACTCTTCGCTCAGATAGCGGCAATTGATTCGCAGAAGTGAGTGATGGAAATGCTCACATAGCATGTCTTTGAGTTGGTCGCGAGAGATCTGGTCCTCGGAGGCCTGGTGGATCGGACCGTCGAATTCGACGCTGAAGAGCGGCCCGTAGTCTGAATCTGTAACCAGAAAATCGAAATGCGATTTGAGGGCATATGAGAAACACCTGTCGGTCAGTCCACTGTTTTGTATCCCAAACACATCGGCGACGCGCACTTTAGGGAAGACATGCGCCCCAACAGGTTCGCATACAGCCCGGAGTCTATCGTAGGTAACTTCTTCGTAGGAGTTGAGGAGTCTTGATTTCATCACGAAGGGATCTGCAACCTAACGTATCTCGTCTCGGTTGCTGGCCGCCCGCGGAGCAATTCCGAGGGCTCCGGCCAGCATGTCTATTCTCCATTGCGATCGTCACCGGTCAACTGTAGGCGTGGGTTTCTTGCGATGGTTCTCCAGAATCTCTGCAAGTCCATTCAGATTGTCCGCCAGCTGCCATGCACGGTCGATAAACAGGTTCACATCGGAATCAAGCAGATTGGACCTTTCGAGGATCGTCTCTTCAACTAAGCCTGAGAAGAGAGCATGGATGCTGTGTGTCAGATAATTGCGCTGATCCCGTACCGACTCCAATGCGGGCAACATCCTTGAGAGCATGTCGTGCTTCTTCGCACGAGTAATCAACTGGCCTAGTGTTGCACGTGTAGTATTGCGGCTCGGCGCATTCTGACTGACGTACTGTATCAGCGCACTTTCGAGTCGGCCTGCTGCCAAGACAGCACGACCTAGTTCTTGGCAGAACTCGTCGTCCTTACAAAGAAGCGAGTAGAAATCAAGACCCTCGGAAGGCTCACCTTTGCGTAAGCACATAACGTAAAAGGCTCAGTTGCTGACCACCTGCGGGAGCGATTCCGAGGGACGTCCAACCGGCAAGTCTGTCTATTGGGGCGGAAAAGGTAGCAGGATTGATTCTCATAGCGATGCGATGGAGGGTTCGTGGCGCGGCTGGTCGGACAAAGCCACCCGCGGGACTCGAACCCGCGACCTGCGCTTTACGAAAGCGCCGCTCTACCGACTGAGCTAGGGTGGCGTGGGAAGCCAACGGTAGCACTCGCACCGGTCAAGGGCAACGACGCCACCGATCTGGTCGAGTCATCACGATAGACGCAGCGGACTCCCGCCCAAAGAAAGCGGTTAGCGCAAGGACATCGAGCGATTAGCCGAACCTGGTTGATCCGCGCCCACTTGTCAGTTGGGGATCAGCTGGATCGCAGTTTCCGAGGGCAGGTTCAATGCGCCATGGACCTGGGCGGCCGCCTCAGCCGTAGCGCCGCTCGAGTTCGCCACAACCTGGAGCAACGCATCGACGTGTCGCTGCTCAGCCCGGTCGCCGAAGCGCTTGACGGACTCGGCGACGTGCATAAGCAACTCGATCTGTTCGCCGCCTGTGGAGGAGAGCGCGGCATCGAACAGCTTTCGCTGTGCGCGGTCGCTATCGATCAACGCCAATATCTCGGCCACGAGTAGTCGAGTCCCGCCGCTGCGACCGTCGATCGCCTCCAACAACGAAGTCTCAGCATCACCGACGTCATAGGTCGAGTTGGCGGCGATCGCGATGTCGCGCAAGGCGGCCAAGGCTTCGATCGCGTAGGCATCCGCTTCCGCGTCGGTCATACGCCCCCCCGTAGCGCGGCGCATGAGCTGGTCAACGGCCGCCGCGAAGGCGTCATCAGCGGCGCGGGCGATGAAGACCGCGGTGCGGACGTCGTCGCGGAACTGGGGTTTGAGCCTGGTCGCGTCAACAGCTGAACTCACCAGCAGCACAGGAGCCGCTGCGGTTCGGGCCAAGATGCGCACGTCCGCCACACTCTGGATCGCGGTTTGCGCGCTGCTCACATCCACCACGACCAGATCAACGCCGACGGCTTGTGTGATCTCTACCTCGAGCCCGCGCAGGGCCGGTCCCGTGCCGACGATCGTGAAGCCGATGGACTCGAGCCGCGACGCGGCGACACGGCGATCCTCTTCATCGCCGGCAATCACCACGGCATAACTGGCGCCACCCG
>JACZXL010000312.1 GCA_022571635.1 Planctomycetota bacterium | reverse complement strand
GTCTGACGGCGGTTATGCTGCCGGGCGTTTGTTTCGGCGAGGACGACGAGTTCCTCCTCATTCGCCGAGGTCACCCGGTCCAATCCATCCGCGTGGTGGAGATCAACGAACAGGCCCTGGTTCACGGCAATCCGGCCGGGGGCTGGCAAGCCATCGCGCTTGATGATTGTGTGGCGCTGTTGAACCCGCAGGCCGCACCGCAGCCGCCCGGGAGCGGTGGGCTGCTCACGCTTGCCGACGGTCAGCGGTTTCCCGGCAAAGCGCTGTCCGGCGCGCCCAAGACGGACGGCCTGTTCGTCTGGAACCACAGCCGCTTCGGCCGAATGGAAGTCCCGCTGGCGTGGGTTCGCACCGTGCGGTTGGCCAGGGACGCCGCACCGGCGCCGCCGCACGACGGCGATGTGCTGATGCTGCGCAACGGCGACGTGGTCGAAGGGCTGATTACTGCCCTGGGTGACCCGGTCACCATCGAGCTGATGAGCGATGACGAGCCGCAGATTATCGAGCTTCCGCTGGACGGCATCACTTTAGTGAGCATGGTCACGCCGACACTGCCTCCCCGAGGGCAGCGCCTCTGGCTGCGCGACGGGTCAGTCATCGATGCGGCGCATGTGCTGCTGGGCGATGATGGGATTGTTCGGCTGATCGATCCGCGGGTTGTGCCGGGCGAACATCGGCTTCCCCTGTCGGCGATTACGGCGGTGCGGTTTGATCCTGATGCGATGACGCCGTTTGCCGACCTGTCTCCGATGCGGGTCGAGGGCCCGGTGACGCGGTACGAGGTGCCGCCGCCCATTGCGCTGGACAAAGCCCCGCCGCTTGGCTTGGCCCGGGTCGAGCTTCGCGGTCCGTTGACCGCGCGATACGCACTGTCCGCCCGTGCCGGTGAGTTGCGATTCATTGCCGAGGCGAAGCGCCCGGTAACGGCCAGCGCGTGGTCGGACTTTGAGCTGGTGTTGAGCGACGACCAAGGCGAAGTGTTCCGCACTCGCCTCAACGACGCCCATCCCACGGCCTCGATCGACGTGAGGCTGCGCGGTCCCGTGCTCACGATCCAAATCACCGAAGGCGACTACGGCCCGATCCAGAATCACGTCATCCTGCACCGCGCGATGCTGCTGCGCCCATAGGGTGGATCATCGCTTGGGGCTGTGCGACGCGATTACTCACTCGACAGTTCGACGAGCTTTCGCAGTGTGTTTGTCGCCTGCCCCGAGTCGATCGCTTCGGCGGCGAGTTGCAGGCCTTGTTCGAGTGACGGCGCTTTGTCGGCGACGAGGAGGGTGGCGGCGGCGTTGAGCAGCGTCATGTCGCGGGTCGGACCGGTGTCTTTGCCCTCAATCACTTCGCGCACGATGCGAGCGGCGTGGTCCAGATCATGGGCGACCACTGATTCGCGCGGGGCCACGGACAACCCTAGCGCTTGTGGATCAACGGACTCTTCGGTGATTTGTCCGTTCTGAACGTGAACGATCCGTGTTGGGGCGGAGATCGACAATTCATCCAGACCGTCGTCGCTGTGAATGACCATCGCCCGGATCGCGCCCAACGCCGCCAACGCCTCGGCGATCGGGTGCAGAAAGCGAGGCTCGTAAACACCCATGAGCTGCCGGCGGGCCCCGGCCGGGTTGGTCAGCGGTCCCAGCAGGTTGAAGATCGTCGGAAACCCCAGGGCCATGCGCACGGGCATAGCGTGCTTGGCCGCGGGATGATGGTGAATCGCGAAGCAGAAGCAGATGCCCGCTTCTTCGAGACACTTGGCTTGCGTAGCCCGGTCGGCATCCACGTTCACGCCGAGCTGTTGCAAAACCTCAGCTGATCCGCGCCCGGTTCGCGAGCGATTGCCATGCTTGGCGACTCTCGCGCCCGCGGCGGCGGCAACGAGGGCCGCCGCGGTCGAGACGTTGAACGTCTTGGGCGCGCCTCCGGTTCCAGCCGTATCAACGAGCTGCTCCGGATCGAGCTTCGATTCCACGCGGTCAACATGGGACCGCATGACTCGGGCAGCCCCGAGGAGCTCGTCGGCGGTGGGGGTGCGAGTCGCAAGCAGCGCCAACAGCGCGCCGATTTCTCCATCATGGGCGTGGCCGGACATGATCGCCTCGAAGGCCGCGGCCGTCCGCTGAGCGTCGAGGGTCTCCCCGGCCAGCAGGAGCTTGAGGTACGGCGTCAGATCGCCCAGCTTGGTCGGTCGTTCAAACTCAGCCGGTGGAGCGCCACCGGAGCCGGTCGACTTCAGATTCTGTGGCTGATTCGTGCTCATACGCTCCACGCCTCAATGTCCCCGGCGACGCAGCCTGATACGCTACCACACTTCCCCGAGTCTATTCACCATGTCGATCTTCCTGGCCGAAGCCTACCTGCATCAACTTGATCCGTTCGTGATTGAGTTTCCGGCATCGTGGCGGAACACTCCTTTCGTCCCGGACGGCATCCGATGGTATGGGCTGTCCTACGTAGCGGGGTTTATCCTGGCGTGGCTCTTCTTTCGCTGGATGGCTGTGACCAAACGCTCCACGCTTCCCACAGCCGCCGCCGCGGCCGATCTGCTGTTCTACATCATCCTCGGCGTGCTCGTGGGCGGACGATTGGGGTATGTGCTTTTCTATCAGCCGAGCCTATTGGTGGAATTTACCGGTCATTTCCCATACTGGGGGCTGCTCGCGATCAATACAGGCGGGATGGCCAGCCACGGCGGGATGATCGGCGTGATTCTGGCCTGCTGGTTGTATGCGCGCCGTCGTCGCCTCTCATCGCTGCATCTTTGTGACCTCACGGTCTTGGCGGCGCCGGCGGGACTCGGCCTGGGTCGGCTGGCGAACTTCGTCAACGCGGAACTGTGGGGTAAGGCGCTGCCGACATCGATGCAGTCGTATCCGCCGATCCTACCGGCGGTCCAACCGCCCTGGTGGAGTGTGAAGTACCCCGAAGAGATTCTGCAATGGAATCCGGCGGTTGAGATTGATATGGATCGCCTGCTGGAAATCGATCACCTGAAGTCAAGTCTCGGAGGTGACACGAGCTTCTACCAGAATGTCGTCGAGGCGGTGAGGCAGGGCGATCAGGCTGTGATCGGGGTCGTTGAGCCGCTGCTGACCGCGTATTACCCGTCACAGATCATTCAGGCGATCACCGACGGGCCGATCCTCGTCGCGACCCTGGCGCTGCTCTGGTTGCGCCCGCGGAAGCCGGGGGTGATTGGTGCGGTCTTCCTCATCGCCTACGGCGTCATGCGAATCGTTACGGAGCGTTACCGCCAGCCGGATGAAGGCGTTGCGCTGCTCCTTGGGGCGCTTTCGCGCGGCCAGGTGCTCAGCATCTTCATGGTCGTGGCCGGGATTGCGGCGCTGATACTCTGCCAGCGCCGCAACGTTCATCGCATAAGCGGGTTGCTGCGCCAGTCAGCGGAATCATGATCGTACGGGCGCCGCAGTTAGGTCCGTCCATTGCACGACAAGGTTCTCCAGCAGCACCTTCATGTTCACGTGTGATTCAAGCTGCCACTCAGCCTCGCGCAGCAGGTCGATGACGCGCAGCCAATGCTCAGGATCGTCACCATGCTCAGCGTCTTGGGCGAGCTGTCGACGTGCATGCGCCGCCAACATCGTCAGAAGATGCTTTGCGCCGTCCTTGTTCGCGGCGTCCTTCGAGGCGTTCTCGTGCTGATCGACCCAAGCCGACGCAAACGATTCGACAAGCTCGGCAAGGGTTTGCCCCATTTGGGCTGGATACCGCCCCTCCGCCAGAT
>JACZXL010000311.1 GCA_022571635.1 Planctomycetota bacterium | reverse complement strand
CACACGTCATCGTCGCCGGTGAACTTGAAGAACTGATTGGCGGTGGCGTCGTACTCGAACTCGCCGTGCAACTCGAAGGTGAAGTGGAAGTTGTGGTCGGGCATCCCACCGGAGTTGCCGAACATCTTCCCGTCGATCGGGAAGAAGCCGCCGAGGTCCATGTAGTAGGGATCCTCTCGATCGTCAAAGACGTAGGTTCCGTCATCCTGGCGTACGAAAGCCAACGTCAGCGGCGCGGAAATGTTCATCCCCAACTCGTCGCGGAACCACTGGTCGAAGCTGTCGGCGGACGTGATTCCGCCCGTGCTCTCCGTGCCGAATTTGCCCTCAGTGTCGCCCGGCGCCGGATAGGCATCGTACACGTGATAACAGATTTGCTGGTGCTGGGCATCCCGCCACTGCGAGGCCACTTTGTATCCGCCGCCGGTGTAGACCGGCTTGCCGTCTTCGCCGATCGTGGTGGCGATATTGGCTGAGTACCGGCCGAAACCGTTGGAGGGCCTGTTCTCGAAGTCGGGATGACCGCCTGGGGCCGTCTTCTCTTTGAAGTCGCGGACAATGCCGGTCAGGTAGATGACGTCCGGCTCGTCGGCCTGGGCCCTCACGGGCGCGTTATTCACCCCTACCAGGGCGATCACGCTTACATACCCAAGCGCGACGAGCGTGGATCGTGTCGAACGGAATCGAGGGCTGGCCATGAGAAAGCTCCTTCGAGCAACGGATAACGCCTCCATTGCTCCAAAGGTACGATTCGCCTAGGCCCCTCAAAGTCGCGGCAGCGGCAAATCACCACACCGCGGTAAAGATAGACCACCTGCACAGGCCGGGGAGTCAATGGAGGGCCACAAGACCCCTCAGACACGCTGGTCGGGGCTGGGGTGAAGCCGCATGGGCCGGTAACGGAGACGGGACCGATTGGATCGGGCCCAACACCCCCGCTGCCGGCAGGCGACCCAGGATTTCTCAGGCGCAAACTCTTATTTTACAAATAGTTAGGTGACTGTCCGGATGCCCCTCACTGGGGAGGGATCGCATGCGGCACGTTCAGCAGGCAGCTCCTCGTTTTGTGATTGTTCGTGGCAAGTCCGTCGAAGCCACTGGCCGCGCCAGAGCCAGGCACAGGTGCTTCTTCAGCAGTACGTAACCGTACGATTCCGGCTGCGTCCGCCAAGGCGGTACTAAGAAATTCGCGGTGTGAACGATGAAGCCCGCGACGTGGGCAAGCTGCCCATGACGAGTGGTTGCAGTGAAACTGTGCGGGATGTGCGGGCAGCCTGTTCGTTGGCCGCTCCTGTTCGAGATCGCCGATGTGATGGACAAGCCTCTAAGGCCACACGACGCGGAGGGACCCTCGCATTGGACGCATTTCGAATTCATGGCGGCGCGCGGTTATCGGGACGCATCGCCATCGACGGCTCGAAGAACGCCAGCCTGCCGTTGATGGCGGCGGCATTGCTCACGGACGAGCCGGTCACCCTGCGCCGCGTGCCGGACCTTTCCGACATCACCAACATGGCCGGGCTGCTGGGTGAGCTGGGCTGCCGCGTCGAGGGACGCCACGGCACGATCACCATAACCGCCACCGATCCGGACCTGACCCACGCTCGATACGAGATCGTGCGGACCATGCGCGCCAGCATTTGCGTACTGGGGCCCATGCTGGCCAAGCGCAAACGGGCCTCGGTGGCCATGCCCGGCGGATGCGCGTTCGGGGCTCGGCCGGTCGATCTGCACCTCAAGGGGCTGACGGCCCTCGGCGCGCGGATCGAACTCCAAGGCGGGGACATCATCGCCACCGCCGATCGGCTTCGCGGCGCGACCATCTTCCTCGGCGGCCCGTTCGGATCGACGGTGTTGGGCACCGCCAACGTCATGTCCGCGGCCACCCTGGCCGAGGGACGAACCGTTATCGAGTCGGCCGCCTGTGAGCCGGAGATCGCCGACCTCGCTCAGCTGCTCAATTCGATGGGCGCGAGAATCAGCGGCGCCGGCGGTCCGCGAATCATCATCGACGGCGTGGACGAACTCGGCGGGGCGGAACACAACGTCATTCCCGATCGGATCATGGCCGGGACCTACGCCATCGCCGCCGCCATGACCAACGGCGACGTGGTCCTCGACGACTTCCCCTACGACTACCTGCTCGCGGTCATCGAGCGGCTCGAACAGATCGGGGTGCACCTCGAACGGCTCAATCCGCAGGACGACGCGGCGCGCTGCTCCGTTCGAGTCACCTCGGATCGCCAGCTTCGGCCGGTCATGGCCACGACGCAGCCTCACCCCGGATTCCCCACTGACCTTCAGGCCCAGCTCATGGCGTTGTTGTGCCTGGCCCAGGGCAACAGCATCATCACCGAGAAGATATATCCCGAACGGTTCATGCACGTGGCGGAGTTGACGCGCATGGGCGCGCAGTTGTTCCGCCAGGGACCGACGGTGATGGTCCAGGGCGTGGGGCATCTGATCGGCGCCCCGGTCATGGCCAGCGATCTGCGCGGGTCGGCGTGTCTTGTGCTCGCCGGACTTGTCGCGGAAGGTATGACCACGGTAAGTCGGGTCTACCACCTGGACCGTGGCTACGCGAGAATGGAACAAACCCTTGCCGCGCTCGGAGCGAACATCACCCGGTTCGATGCGGACACCGCCGAGCCGGCCGCAGCCCCGTCCGATCAAGCCCTCATCGCTTCCTCGGTGTGAAACTCCTGCCACGGCTTCGACGCCAACCGCGTGCGATTGCAACTTTACGTACCAGCGCACAACCTAGGCTGGATGCTGCTGATTCCCAGACAGGGGAAATAGCTAGGTAACCAGGGATTACCCTAGATAGAGCGTCGACAGCGAGTTAGTTGACTACCGTCAACGTCAAAGACTGATATTCTAGGAGCAAACAGCCTTTCGTCCGTGGCGCACGGCGAACGGGATGCGATGGATCGTTGCGCATGACGAACTTCGCTACCTCGGCTCAATGATGGAATCCTACAGTTGACCCCGACATCGTTCGAGTACGTGGGTGAGACGGTCTCTCGCCAAATAGCCAAGCTGTTGCAACCGAGAACGCAACTCCCCCACTTTCAAGAGCCCCGGCTGAACTTCCTGCTCGCTCCCAAGACACGAGCTGCTATTTCCGGGCACTTCTGTTCGTTGACGGCGGGTCGGCGCGGATCTGGGACCGGAAATTCGGGGGTTGACGATGAAAAAGTCTGACCAACCCATCAGCATTATCGGTGTGCTTTTTGCGCTGTCAATTGCCTTCTGGGGCAACAACATGGTTCGGTACATCCAAGAGGATGTGCCGAGGCGTGGCTTTGCACTTACCCCGAAGGATATCGATAGCCTGCTGGCAGACAACAAAGACGTTCGCGAGGTCTACGTTCCCGCCACACTGAAGACGGCTTTCGGGGTCGAACCGTATCCACTAGAAGAGTTTGACGCCAGGCTTACGAAGGCTGAGGACAACCCGCTGAACAAGGCTCTGGACGTCGAACCGTATCCGCCAAAGGATTTTCAGGCCAGACTGAAGGAGGCTCAGAACAAACGGCTCAGAGAGGCTGATTACTGGCAGGAGAAGCGGCCCGCAGCCCGCAGAGCGGTAATGGAGAAGGCTGCGACATTGATGCGGCCGCACGCCAAACGCAGGGTGTGGCTTCAGGCAGGCGCTTCTGAGGTCCTGTTTTCGGTAGCGACCATTCTCGGCGGGCTGGCGTTCCTCGCAGACATCGCGTGCATCATGTGGTGGTACGGGCGATATATCTACATCA
>JACZXL010000073.1 GCA_022571635.1 Planctomycetota bacterium | reverse complement strand
GTGCGTCGGACCACCCGAGCCTAATCTGTATCATCCACACCAAGCCCCTCGATGAGCGCCGCCCCGGCCTGGATGTCCGCCGATGACTTTGCCACCGTGTCGCTGATCGGCTCGAATCGCCCGCCCAAGTGCTGGGCGAGAAACACCTCGCTGATGGCGAAGAAGGCCATCCTGTTCTCCGGCCGGGCGAAGCCGTGCCCTTCATCCGGGAACACGACATAGGTCACCGGCAGATTCTTGGCCTGCATCGCCTCGACGATCATTCGGCTCTGTGCTTCCTTCACACGCGGATCGTTCTTCCCTTGGCCGATCAGAAGCGGTCGGCAGATCGCATCAACTCTGCTCAACGGCGAGATGGATTGGAGATACTCCGGATCATCAAGCGAGCCGACGCGCGTCTCGAACAGGGCCTTGATCGGCTCCCAATAGGGTGGGATGCTCTTGATGAGTGCGGCAACGTCCGACGGGCCGACGATGTCCACGCCCGCCGCGAAGAACTCCGGCGTAAACGTCAGGCCCACGAGCGCGGCATACCCGCCATAACTTCCGCCCATGATCGCCACCCGGTCCGGATCGGCGATTTTTTCGCCCACCGCCCAGTTGACGGCGTCGATGAGGTCGTCGTGCATGGCCCCGGCCCACTCGCGATCGCCGGCGTTGACGAACCGCTTGCCGAAACCCGTGGATCCGCGGAAGTTGACGCTGAGCACGGCGTACCCGCGGTTGGCCAGCCATTGATGCAGCGAATTGTATCCCCAGGCGTCTCGACTCCAGGGCCCGCCGTGAACCAACAAGACCATGGGAAGATTCCTCGGCTTGGTTCCCAAAGGCGTCGTGAGATAGCTCACCAGCTTCAGGCCGTCGCGTGCGGTGATCACGATCGGCTTCATCTTGGCCAGCTTATAGTCGGCGAGCTGCGACCGGTTCGTGAACAGGAAGGTCGCCTCGCCCGCGTCACGGTCGTACAGGAAGTACTCGACCGGCCCGTCGTCTCTCACGTAGGCCACGGTCCAGAGCCGGTCGTCGTGACTGCGACTCGAAACCAACATCTCGCCGTCCCGGAGGTTGGTGAGATAGTTCCAGTCGTCTTCGATCGCCGGGTCGAGGATTTTCCATTTCCGCCGCGTGTACTCGGAGGCGACAGCCTGGGGCCGACCGGTGGCGGGATCGAACACAACATGGCTGATATCTGCCAGGTCGCTGCGGGCGATGAGGTCAAAAGTCGGTTCGTCGCCGGCCATCGAGTAGGCGTAGAGCTGGGCCGTATCGCCGGCGCGCGAGTCGAGCAGGTAGATCGACTCGCCGTCGCGGGAGAACCCCTGTAGGCCCGACGTCAGCGCGTCCTCCCTCGTCCAGTGAACCAGCTCGTACCACGGCTGGTCATCGCTGTCGCGGGCAAACACAACGAGGCCTCCATCCTTGAGGAAGCGCATGCCGGCGCGAACCTGGAATCGACTGTCCGCCAAGAGGGCGGCGTAGCCCTCGTTCTCGAGAACGAGTTGTCGCTGTCCGTTGCGCGTGTTGATTCGCCACACGTCGTGAAGCTGGGGATCGCGATCGTTGATCCCGACCAGGATCTCGTCGGGGAAGTCCTGGTCGGTCGCAATAACGCGTGCCTGAATCGATTCGAACGGCGTCAGATCAAGTTCGCTGCCGGTTTCGAGATTCACCGCATACAAATGGAAATTCTCGTTGCCCGCGACATCCTGTGCGTAAATGATCTGCTCGCTGTTGTGGGCCCAGAAATAGATGTGGATGGGACGGTCGGTCGCGTTGGTCAGCGGCCTCGCGTCATCCTTACCTACTGTCTGCACCCACACGTTGAGCACATTGTTGTGCGGTGCGAGATAGCTGAGGCGCATCCCGTCGGGGCTGATTCGCACCCCGGCCCGATCCGGGTTCCCAAACAGCACATGGCGCGGGATCAGGTTTTCTTGTTGGCCTTGCGTTGCGCGGGCTGGCGGCGCGGTGACGATTAGTCCGAGTCCAAGCAACAAGGACGTGAGTAGAGAACGGGAATCGAACATCCGTTGTACCCTCCAGACTGTGGATGAAACCGGCCGGTTCCAGGCCGGCCGTTCCGACCGACCGGCGGCCGGTATCTGACCAAGCGTAGCCACTTCGTCGAAGTGGTGCATCACCAAGCTGAGGCAGCGGAGCCTGCCTGACGATCCGCCGGTGGCATCATCGCCCGCAGCCGGCTGACACTTCGGCGGCACAGGGACACAATGGTGGTTTCGGCGTGGGGTGCCGTCGGCGGCAGGGGGTGTGAGTCAGATATCGCTCTCGAAGAACTTGAGGACGGCCGGGCCGACCGTTACGGCTATTCCGTCGCGAAGTCGAACTCGGTCCACGCGTTTGCCGTCCAGGAACGTACCGCCGGTGGAGCCGAGGTCACGGAGCACGAAATCCTGACCCTCCCGCTCGATGGTGCAGTGCTCCCTGGAGACGGACTTGGCGCGGATTTGGATATCACAGTTCTCGTCCCGACCGACGAGTACTTCGTCGCTGTCGCCAAGGGCAAATGCTCGCAGCAGCTTTCCTTGTTGGTTGCAAACGTGAATTTCCAGCATGCGACAGGCCTCCCGCAGACGCCGGGGCGTACGGCAACCGAGACTCGCTCTTCATTGTGATGCAGTTGCCCCTGTCTGCCAAGCGCCGAACCGGAGGAATTCTCAGGAAACCGCAGCCGCAGCTACACTCTCCGGCCATGCGATGGCTCATCGACGCGGTCTATTTGGCCGTCGCCCTGATCACGTCCCCGGTCTGGCTGGTGCGAATGATCCGCACGGGGAAGATCAAGACCGACTGGCGCGGGCGCTTCGGCCACACCGCCCCCAGCCCCGAGGCGGGTTCAGGGCGCGTACTCGTCCACACCGTCTCGGTGGGCGAGGTCAACGCCGTTGAGTTGCTGCTGAGTCGCCTCGCCGACTCGATCGGCGCGCACCAGATCATCGTTTCCACCACGACCGACACGGGCTTCGCCCGCGCGACCAGCCTCTATGGCCGCCGCTTCCACGTCGTTCGCTATCCCTTCGATTTATCGGTCTGCGTCGAACGGTTCCTCGACGCGGTCAGCCCTGACGTCGTCGCCTGCTTTGAATTGGAGCTCTGGCCGAATTTCGTCCGTTCCTGCTCGCGGCGCGGCATTGGGGTCTGTGTGATCAACGGCCGACTCAGTGAGCGCAGCTTCCGTCGCTATCGCCTGATTCGCCCCCTGATCCGCGGGCTGTTCGGCCAAGTGGCATTCGTAGCCGTCCAAAACGAGCCGTACGCCGCGCGGTTCCGACAGCTCGGCGTCTCGCCGGCGCAGGTCCATGTCACCGGGACCATGAAGTGGGACGCCGCACAAGTCACCGACGACGTTGACGGGTCCGAGGAACTCGCGGCCGCGCTTGGCATCGACCGCACCCGCCCGCTGGTGGTGGCCGGTTCGACCGCCCCGGGTGAGCACGAACTGTTGGTGCAGGCCGTTGGGGATGGTGTGCAACTGTTGTGCGCGCCGCGCAAGCCGGAGTGGTTCGACCAGGCGGCGGCCGCCATGCCCGGTTGCGCCCGCCGGTCCCGCGGTGACCACGGGAGCGCCACCGGCCGATTCCTGCTTGACACGATCGGCGAGCTGCAGCAGGCCTATGCACTGGCGGACGTCGTGGTAGTGGGGCGGAGCTTTGGCGCTCTCTACGGCTCGAATGTGACGGAACCGGTCGCGCTGGGCAAGGCCACGATCGTGGGGCCAGCGGTCGGCGACTTTCAGGATACGGTTGACGCCCTTGTCGCCGGCGAGGCAATCGTACAGACCACGCGGCAGGACTTGGCCAAGACGGTGCGTGACCTGCTGGACGATCCGCAGCGCCGATGCGCCCTGGCCGAGAACGGGCGGGCCGTCATCCGTTCCCATCAGGGCGCGACGGACCGAAACGTGAAGCACCTTGTTTCGTTGCTGGCGGAAGTATCCAAGGCCAGGCCATGACCCCGCTGCAGATCGTCACGGCCGACATCACGACGCTGGAAGTGGATGCGATCGTCAACGCTGCCAACGCGGCCCTGGCGCCGGGCGGCGGTGTCTGCGGCGCGATCCATCGCGCGGCCGGCCCGGAGCTGGCTGAGGCGTGTCGAGGTCTCAAAGGATGCGCCGTCGGCGACGCCAAGATTACCCAAGGCTATTCCCTGTCGGCCAAGCACGTCATTCATACCGTAGGACCCGTATACGAAGGAGGCGGGCATGGTGCGGCACAAATGCTCACCTCATGTTACCGGAAATGTCTGGAAGTTGCGCACGAAAAGGGGCTGACCTCGATCGCGTTTCCTTGTATCAGCACGGGGATTTTCGGGTACCCGGCGCGGGAGGCGGCTTCGATCGCGATCCAGACGACCACCGCTTGGCTGACCAGTGGGCGGGAGCCGTCGAGCATCATCTGCTGCTGCTTCGCCGAGCCCGACGCGGCGATCTACCGGGAGACATTGGCAGAATCGCGTGGCCCAAAAACACCCGCCGTCCCAACCGAGGTCGGGACGGCGGAGGAGGAGAAAGAAGAAAGGAGAAAGGAGTCTAGCTAAACTTGGAGAAGCGCCAAGACTCGTCGCAGCTTGTGCACGCCTACGGTGGGCCCGAGGCGTGCCAAAGCCGAAGAACGAGTTCTTCGTGCCCTATGCTCCCAAGATATATACGAAATTCGCCGGCAGATGGTTCACAAAGCCCCCAGAGAACACTGCCACCCCAATTACAATGGGGTTGCCCTCCTGCCCGGTCATGGATGCGGACCAGAATCCTGCCCATCCTTGCCTCCAGATCCACGTCTAGGTGGAAATGATGGTATCGGGCCATCCTTGGCCTAAGCTAGAGAAAACGCGGCAAGATTCTTCAGAGCCGACCCTCTCGGGGCGGATGTGGCCCAAGCATGAGGGAATTCCCCGGGCTGAGCCGGGAGAGTCCCGGACGGCCGCTGAGGACCTCCTGCGGCGGGACCAACAACGGAAGCCTATCGCAGCCGGCAGCAGTGGGGGAGCGCCTCATGCTGCACAACTCCAACCGACGCCTAGACTTCTGCTTCATGCGCGAGTTCCAGTTGCTTCGACATGTCTTGGCGACCGCACGTGGGAATGGCGATGTGCTGATCCCGCCCGGCGACGACATGGCCATGGTGCGGGTCAACGGGTCGTTGTTCCTGGCGGCCGTGGATCAACTCGTCGAGGCACGCCACGTGAATATCGAGACCACCCCGGTCCAGCTTGTCGGGCGCAAGGCCGTGACGCGATGCCTCAGCGACGTGGCGGCGATGGCGGCCCAGCCCGTGGCGTCACTCGCGGCGGTCACCTTTTCGCCCAATCAGACCGAAGATTGGGCGACACAACTCTTTGACGCGATCAACGAAACCGCCGACCTGTACGGCTGCCCGCTCATTGGGGGAGACATCGCCGTTCATCGCCAAGAACAGTCGCCGATGGTCATCGCCGTGTCAGTGCTGGCCAGGCCGGGTCCCACACCGCCCGTTCAGCGCAGCGGCGCGCGGGTCGGGGACGTGGTCTATGTGACAGGCCGACTCGGAGGTTCCGTCGATGACCGCGGCCTCGGACGACATTTGACCTTCGAGCCCCGCATTCCCGAAGCGATCGAGCTGGCACAATACTTGGGTGCGCGACTGCACGCGATGATCGACATCAGCGACGGTCTCGGTCGGGACGCCTCCCACATCGCTCAAAGCTCGGGAGTCCGGGTCGAGATAGACGCCGAGGCGGTTCCCGCGCGTCCGGGCCTGGATTGGCGCCGGGCCATGAGCGACGGCGAGGACTACGAATTGTGCTTCACGGCCGCGGGAGAAGTGCCCGATCGAATCGCGGACCTCGAAATTACAGCGGTGGGGCGTATCGTCCCGCACAACGATCCGCAGGACTCGCCCGTCGTTGTGCGAAACGGGGCCGAGTCGTTCGACGGCTCGCAGCTTGGATGGGAGCATCGATGAGATGAGAATTGTCCTTGAGAGTTCGTCCGAGGCGGCGACGATCGAGCTTGCTACGAAGCTTGGTCGGCGACTGCGGGCCGCGGATGTCGTCTGCCTTGACGGACCGCTTGGTGCGGGCAAGACGTGCTTCGTGCGGGGACTGGCCACCGGTATGGGATTGGACGGGGCCGCCGTCTCCAGCCCGAGTTTCCTCATCTGTCACGAATACAACGGCCGCGCGCCGCTACGCCTTGCCCACCTTGATGCCTATCGACTTGCCGGCCCCGATGAGCTCGAGACGATCGGGTGGGACGAGCTGCGCGCAGCGGGCCGGACCGTACTCGCCATCGAGTGGGCCTCGCGGATCGAGCCGGCCCTTCCGCCGAAGCGCATCGACGTGATGATCGAGCACATGGGCCCAACCTCGCGGCTCATCGTCATCGATGCCCCTGGAATCCTCGCTTCGCGATTGGAGGGGCTCGATGATTGACCCCACATCAGACAGCCGTGAGCAGGAGGAAGTCGCAGACGGCCGTGGAAACTCTGGGCGCAATCATTCTTGCCGTGTCTGTGGAAAGTCCGTCAAGACAACCGAGGCCACGTTCCCCTTCTGCTCCGATCGCTGTCGTCTCGTGGACCTCGGCAAGTGGTTCAATGAATCGTACCGAATGACGCGCCGGATCGATGAGGTTGACGAAGTCGATTAGCGGGGACTCTGCAGCGCGCCGCGTTGTCAGTCCTCGTCGTCGCCTTGCTCGGCGATCATCTTGCGTCCTTGTGGGCTCAGGGCATAGATCTGGAACCGGTGACCGATCGGCTCCCACCCGTGTTCCTGACAGATGCGTTTGCGGATCACCGCCAGCTCGTCATCCGAAAACTCGATGAGTTCTCCGGTCTTCATGCAGACCATGTAGTCGCGCGGCGCTTTGCCGTAGATCAGTTGATAATGGGTCTGCTTGGAATCAAACAAGGCCTGCGTGATGATCCCGGCCTCTTGCAGGAGCTTGACGGTCCGGTAGATCGTGGCCATGGACACGCTGTAGCTGCGGTCGCGCATGTCCAGCATCAGGTCGTCAACCTCAAAGACGCCGTCCCGCTCGATGATCGCTTCGAGGATGTCCGCCCGTTCCGGGGTGTACTTGAGGCTCCGTGATTTGAGGTACCGCCGGAACACTGAGCACAGCGGCGCCATGGCTGCGATGGCGAGATCATCAGGCTGAGCGGGGGGGATCGGAACCGACTCCAAGTTCATGCTACAAGTGTACGCCAGTCGTCCGCCCCGGCCATGAGGAACCCCCCGATGATGACCACAGCCCACGCGCCGCCGCGAATCCTGGCGATTGAACCGTTCTACACGGGTTTGAACCGAACCGCTCGCGAATCGATCAGCCGACATTCGTGCCAAGTGCGATGTGCACCTTGAGCTGACGATCCTGACAAGGGCGCTCGCGGCGGACTTGATGATCTTCAACGGCGCGTGGAATCGCCGGTCATTCTAATACGAATCCCAAATGATTCTCGTGCGTTTCGCGGGCGCCATGCTTCATTCCCGACGCGTCGGGATGAAGCATGCTTTGCCCTAAAAGGGTCAAAGCATGGCACCCGCCGGCGGACCAATGGCCATGCGTATAAGTGACCCGCAAAACCAAGATGTGCGAGTTTTACATAACGCAGCCTCCGTCGTGTGGTCGTACCGCCGGAAGCATGACCAGGGGTGGGGGGGCGTCCATATCATCATGCGGTGAACAGCTCCATTTGCCCGGTCAGGTTCGGCCTACGAAATGAAGCGGACGAGAGCTGGGGGAGCCGCCGATGAAGCCCGCACCGATCCGCAAAGACACGGAATGTCGCGGCGATCTGCTCGGCCAGGGGGCCGGTGCCGCGCATCCTCGTCCCGAACGTTGATCGGTACAGCTCACCACCGTGCATGCTGCGCACTTGCGAGACGATTCGCGCTCTGCGTTCCGGATAATGCCGCTGCAACCATTCCAGGAAGAGCGCCTTGACTTGGTAGGGCAGCCTCAGCATGATCCACATCGCGCAGGTTGCCCCGGCTTGCGCGGCAGATTCCAAGAGGCGGGGGATCTCGCGGTCGTTGAGCCCGGGAATGATCGGCGCGAGAATCGCCACCACGGGGATACCTGCGTCGGAGAGCTCGCGCATGGCGCGCAGCCGATCAGCGGGGCAGCTCGCGCGTGGCTCCATCACGGCCGAGAGGCGTGCATCTAGCGTCGTCAAACTGATGCCGACGGAGACAGCGTTCGCCTTGGCCAACTGCTGTAACAGATCGAGATCGCGAACCACCAGCCGGCTCTTGGTGACGATCCCCACCGGCTGGCGACATTGGGCCATCACCGCCAGACATCGCCGCGTGATCTGCAATTTCGCCTCGATCGGCTGGTAGCAGTCGGTGACGCCGGACATGACGATCGGCTCGCCCGCCCAGGTTGGTGCTGCAAGCTCCCGTTGCAAAATTCCGGGGGCGTCGTGCTTGGCCGTGATCTTCGTCTCGAAGTCCAAGCCGCAGGAAAAGCCCAGCAACTCGTGTGTCGGCCGGGCGTAGCAGTAGACACAGCCATGCTCGCAGCCACGGTAGGGGTTCAGCGTCCACTTGAAGCCCAGATCGGGGCTGTCCACCCGGTTAATGACACTGGCAGTGCGGTCAGCGTAGATGCGAGTAGCGACCTGCCGCCCCTCGGGATGGGCCGCCGCAGCCTCGTCCAACTGTTGTCCCAGTACGTGTAGCCGCAACCCGTCGAATCGATTGCCCGGATTCAACCCCGCGCCACGGCCACGCACGGTCTCATCTGGCAGCGCGTCGGCGTACTGAGTATCGACGGCCATATACCAAACATATACCGTACACTAGGCGAGGTCAATGAGGCCATCGCCCGCACACCACTCCCGCACGCCCCGCCGGCCCCCCACTGGTGAGCCGATAATACATGTTATGTTAAATTAGATGCGCCAGGGCATGAGCTACGAGCTGCCACAGCGGGCATTCAACCACCCCCAGCGAGCGCCGTCTTGACGGCTATCATGCCGGTCTTTTCGGTACGGGTGGAGATTCGCATTGCCCACACTTTGGTCACAGACACTGATTCCGACACTGCGCCAGGACCCGGCGGATGCTGAGGTTCCGTCGCATCGACTGATGCTGCGCGCGGGGCTGATTCGCCAGCTCGGGAGCGGGCTGTATACGTATCTGCCGCTGGGTTGGCGGGCGTTACACAAGACGATCGAGATCGTCCGGGACGAGATGAACGCGGCCGGGGCGGCCGAGGTCCTCATGCCCGCCCTGGAGCCGATCGAGCTGTTTGCCGACACCAAGCGCGACGTCGAATACGGCGAGAACCTGTTTCGCGTCACCGATCGCCACGGCCGACACGCCGCACTTGCCCCCACCCATGAGGAAATCATCACCGAACTGATGGCGGCATACGTCGAGAGCTACCGCCAACTGCCGCTGAACCTGTATCAGATCCAGACGAAGTACCGCGACGAGTTTCGGCCGCGCTTCGGCGTGCTGCGTAGCCGCGAATTCATTATGAAGGACGCCTACTCGTTCGATCTCACCGTCGAAGGGCTCGACACAAGTTACCGGGCGATGTACGACGCCTATTGCCGCATCTTCGATCGTTGCGGATTGACGTACGAGATCGTCGAGGCGGAGTCGGGCCCGATCGGCGGCT
Source organism: Planctomycetota bacterium (assembly GCA_022571635.1). Classification (GTDB taxonomy): domain Bacteria; phylum Planctomycetota; class Phycisphaerae; order Phycisphaerales; family SM1A02; genus JADFNO01. Next base: position 4,274 of record JACZXL010000073.1, on the reverse strand, counting down.
CGGCGTCGCACGAGTTCATGGTCCTGTGCGACACCGGCGAGGACACGATCCTCAAATCGGATAAGGGCAATTACGCAGCGAATATAGACAAATGCGCCATCGGCGAGCGGGATCTTGACCCCGATTTTTCCGGAGAACCGACAGGCGATCTTCGAGAAGTATCAACTCCCGACTGCACGACGATCACGGATCTATGCAAGCAATGGCCGAAGTTTGCCGGTGGCAAGCTGAAGCCACAGAACGTGCTCAAGACTCTTATTTATCGCTTTGAAGGAGACTTGACAGCCAAGGAGCAGAAGGAAGTCAAGGAGCTAGAGACGCACGGGTACGAGGACGAGGGGTTCTACTTCTACTGGATGGTTGTCGTCCGAGGTGACCATGAAATAAATGAAGGAGCGGTGAAGGCCGAAGTTGAAAGTGTCCACGGGCGCAGGATGGGCTTCACGCCAAAGAGCATGGGACTTCACCTCATGGACGAGAGCGAGGCGAAGGAAGCCGGATTCGAAGTCGGATTCGTGGGACCACACGCGCATCACTCATTGCCAACTAAGACCCGGGCACGTACGCTGATTCTTGTTGATCGCGAGGCAATGCAGCCAGGATTCTGGGTCGCAGGGGCAAACAAGCCTGATCATCATGTGATGCATTTCAACTGGCAGCGCGAGTGCGACCTGAGATGGCTAGCCGGTGACGCGGCTAGTGATCACGTAACCCATGTCGCCGACATTCGCAAAGCGACGGACGGGGACCCCTCCCCCATCGGCGACGGCGGGGTGTTGCGCGAGCACCGCGGGATCGAAGTCGGCCACGTCTTCAAGCTCGGCACGAAGTACTCCGACGCGATGGGCTTTACCGTGCTCGATGAAGACCAGAAACGGCGGTCGGTGATCATGGGCTGTTACGGGATCGGGCTGGGACGGATCGTCGCCGCGGCGATCGAGACCGGCCACGACGCTCACGGGATCATCTGGCCGGCGTCGATCGCCCCCTACTCGGTGCACATGGTGCCGATCAAGTACGAAGGCGAGTTATGTAAAACTTGCCTGTCGCTGGCTGAGCAACTGGAGGCGGCGGGGATGGACGTGCTGATCGACGATCGGCCGGAGCGACCCGGCGTGAAATTCAACGACGCCGATCTCATCGGCTGCCCGATTCGTTTGACCATTGGCGAGAAGGGACTCGCCCAGAACAGCGTGGAGTTCAAGCGGCGGGCGGATGGCAAGGCGAAGGCGGAGTTGGTCAAACTCGATCAGGTTGTTCAGCGCTGCCGGGAAGCGCTTGATATATAGCCCCGGGCTTGCCCGGGGGTTTTCGTGATCGAGCAGCCGACCCCCGGCAAGCCGGGGGCTATGTCGGTCGTTTCGCCGTGTGTTGCGAGTGGTCCTTGGCGAATGATTCGTTGGTTTGATCCAAGTCAAACGCATCGTGAACGACTTGCAGCGCGCGGTCGCCGTGCTCCTTGGGCACGATGCAGGAGATCTTGATCTCCGAGGTCGTGATGTTGTTGATGTGAATGCCAGCCTGTCCGAGCGCGCTGAACATGGCGGCGGCGACGCCGGTGTGGGTGCGCATGCCCACCCCCACCGCCGAGACTTTGGCCAGGCCGACTTCGATTGACATCTCGCCGCAACCGATTTCATCCAGCGACTTCTGCACCGCGGGCTTGACCTCGGCCAGGTCTTGATGCTCGACTGTAAATGAAATGCTGGCGGTATCACCCGCTTCGGTTTGCATGATGTCATCGACCAGGATCGCGGCATCGGAAAGGTTGCCGAAGATCAGCGCCTGGATGCCGGGCTTGTTGGGGATGCCGCGCACACTGATGCGGCCCAGGTCGGGCGTCAATGCGCAACCGACAACGGCGATATCTTCCATATCCGGAGTCTCCTTGACGATCATCGTCCCGGGATCGGGCTTGGCGCTGTGTCGCACGTGAATCGGCACGCCGTATTTTTGGCCGAACACGACGGCGCGGCTGTGCATGACGCTCGCGCCGAGTGACGCGAGCTCGAGCATCTCTTCGTACGTGATGCGGTCCAGTTTGCGGGCATTGGCGACGCGGCGCGGATCGGCGGTGTACACGCCGTCCACGTCTGTGTAAATCTCGCACGCGCCGTTGTTTTCGGCGATTCCCAGGGCGGCGGCGATCGCGACCGCGGTGGTGTCCGAGCCGCCTCGACCCAGCGTGGTGATCTGCCCCTCGTCCGAGATGCCTTGGAATCCGGCGACGACGACGATCCGGCCCGCGTCCAGCTCTCGCCGCAATCGTGAGGTGTCGATCGATCGAATCCTTGCCTTGGTGTGGACCTGATCGGTGAGCAGTCCGATCTGCCGGCCGGTCATGCTGACGGCGTCAGCCCCCAACCGGTGCAGGGCCATGGTCATCAGCGCGATGCTCACCTGCTCGCCGGTTGCCAGCAGCATGTCCATCTCGCGCTGCGAAGGACGGTCAGTGACCTGCACCGCCAACTCACTAAGCCGATCGGTTGTGTCGCCCATGGCGGAGACGACGACGATGACCTGTCGGCCCTCCTGGAACGCCCGCACCGCCCGCTGCGCGCAGCGCCCAATACATGGCGCGTCCGCCAAAGAGGAGCCGCCGAATTTCTGGACGATGATCGCCATGTCGGGCGGATTGTAGCCGTTTGAAGGGCGCTCGATCTTCGCGCCTAACGGATTGGCTTAGCGGGCGATCTGCCCGCGACTCAGCGCCGGCACCAGCTCGCGCGGCTCGTCGGGATACAGATCGGCGACGTACTTGCCGTAGCCGTTGAAGATCGGCGTGGGGAACGACTTGTCCTGCTTGTCCAGCCAGTAGGACCGCGCTTGACTCCATCGTGGATGTGGAATGAAGGGGTTGACATTCGACAGGAAACCGTACTCGGGGGGATTGAGTGTGGCCCAGAACGTCGGCGGCTGCTCGCGAAGCAGCTCGATCTTCACGATCGACTTGGGGTTCTTGTAGCCATACTTCCACGGCACGATGATTCGAATCGGCGCCCCGTGCTGCTTGAGCAACGGCTCGCCGTACACGCCCGTGACCACCATCGCCAGTTCGTTCATCGCTTCGTCAAGGCGCAGGGCCTCGTGATACGGCCAGGGATTGTCGGGGCGGCGTCGCATGCCCCGCATCTGTTCGGGCCGATTAGCGCTGACAAAGCGGACGAACTTGGCATGACTCGTCGGCTCGACGTGCTCCAAGAGCGTGCGCAGCGGGAAACCGCTCCATGGCACATTCATCGCCCAGCGCTCGACGCAGCGGAAGTGGCACAGGCGCTCTTCGTGATCGAACTTGAAAAGCGCATCAAGATCGAGCGTGGTCGGCTTGTTACATTCGCCGGTGACTTGGACCGTCCACGGTTCCACCACGAAATCGTGTGTCAGCGGCCAGACGTCCCCCGCTCGGCCATAGAGGAACTCGTAGAAATTGTTGTGCGAGGCGGCGGCGAGTCGCGGCGTCAACGTCTGATCGAGCTGCGGCGGGATGCCCGGCTCGGGTGCGCGCTCGGGAGGGAACACGTCCGGCCGGTCGATCGGCGGCGTCAACTTGGCGAGCGTCCCGGTGCTCGGCGGCGCTGCTGAAGGTTTCTGTGCACAGGCGGCCGGTCCAGCCAGCAGTCCAACCGTCGCCGCCGCTTGCTTCAAGAAGCGCCGACGGTCAAGGAACACCGCCGGATCCGTGACGTCGCGCCTTTGGATTTCGCTGGGCAGATCGTACTTGTGCATCGCAGCGCCTTTTGCCGTGTCAGCCGTGTGATCGTAGCTCGGGGCTGGGCGATCGCGAGCGTTTATCGCGACGAATCCGGCGCGGTCAGGGTCAGTTCCGCCTCGAGCAGCACCTGATTGGCGGATGGGCGAGTCATCTGCCAATCGCATCGCTGGATTCCCTGGCCGAATCCTGAAAACAACAGCAGCGCGCTGCGCAGGTCGTCAACGCGTCCGGGCTCGGCCAGTACATCCGCTCGGTCACCCCACGATCGCACGATCGAGGCGAGGCGCGGGCCGTCCGCCGTGCCGCTGCTCTCCCACGGGCCAACAATGGGCTCACCTGCCGGCGCAACGGACAGCGCTTCCGCGATGGTCGCCAGATGACCGGGGTCGCTGGCGATCACGCTCCACGATCCGAGCTGACCTTCTACGACGGTCCAGTTCAACGAGACACGGTCCACGCCTGGGATGTCGCCGAGCAACCACCGCGCCGCCGGTCCAACTTCTACCCGTCGCGGTTCTCCCGCCTCGAACATAGCCGGATCGGGCACGTCAAGCTCAAACGC
>JACZXL010000072.1 GCA_022571635.1 Planctomycetota bacterium | reverse complement strand
CGGTGAGAATGGGAACAACGATGACCTCACGACGCGCCGGCTCCGCCGCGAATAGGCTGCTCCCCAGGCGTCTGATGCGCAGGCTCCCGCCGGCCGCCTCGGCCCCGCATCGTGGCGGTACCATAAACCCAATCCAGACTTCGCGATACACATATTCAGGACGGAGGCAGTCTCCATGACCATCACCATCACCTACCTCGGACACGCCGGCTTCCTGCTCGACGACGGCTCGCATCGGGTCGCGATCGATCCCTTTCTCACCGGGAACCCGCTCGCCAAGACCAAGCCAGACGACGTGAACTGCCAGTACATCGTGCTCACTCACGGCCATGCCGACCATTTCGGCGACACGCTCTCGATTGCCAAGCGAAATGACGCGGCGGTGGTCGGGGCGTTTGAGATTTGCACCTACTGTGAGCAGCAAGGCGTCGCCAAGACCGAGCCGATGAACCCCGGCGGTCGAATCAGCACCGACTTCGGGTGGGTCGCACTGACCCAGGCGTTCCACTCGTCATCATTTGACGGCCAATACATGGGCATGCCGTGCGGTGCGGTGATCAACATTGGCGGAGTCACAATTTACCATTGCGGTGACACCGGCTTGTTCAGTGATATGAAACTGCTCGGCGAACTCTACAAGCCCGATATCGCGTGCGTCCCCATCGGCGATCGTTTTACGATGGGGCCCGAATTGGCCACGAAGGCGGCCGAGTTCATCGGCGCAAAGATTGCCATTCCGATCCACTACAACACCTGGCCGCCCATCGAGCAGGACCCCGCGAACTTCAAACCCGCCGACGTCGAAGTAAAGGTCATGGCTCCCGGTGAGACGTGGCAATACGGATGAACCGGCCCTTGCCTCAATGCGTGATCATCGTTGCGCTGTCATATGGCGCATCGTTGAGCGTCCAACCGCCGCTGGCGATGGTTCAACCGGTTGTTGAGCGCATCACCACACGCGCTCCCTTTCCGCGCGGCTTGGCGATGGTCGATGACAAGCTGTATGTCCTTTGCCGAGGGCGCGTGCGCAACGCCGGTGGCGTCAGCGCCGAGGTTGAAGATCAAGCCGGGACGATCTACGTCGTTGATCCGGAGATCGCCGAGCCGATCGATCGGGATGAGGTCGGCCAAGCCGTGCGAAGCAACGGACAGATCCTCACCGCGCCAACCGACCCGCCGTTTCGATTGTGGGATCGAGCCGCCGTGCCGCCGGAGTCCGATCGCGAAACCGACCGCCCCTACTGCACGCTTCGATACCACCAACCCACACACAGCTTTTATATCTGCGCGTTTTCAGGAATTGACAAACCCAAGCGACCCGGTGATCCATCGTTCTCCAAGAATCTGAACGATGCGATCCTGCGATACGATCTGCGAACCAAGCGCTGGCACGATGTCGAGCGCCACGATATCAAAGCTGGTGAAATCTACCCGCATCACAATCCTGCATTGTTCGCCCCGCCACACGGTTGGCTGAACGGGCCTGACAATTGTCTGGTCATTGGTAACAGCCTTTATGCCGTCGCCAAGGACAATAGCGTTCTCGTGCGATACGACTTGTCGGCGATCGTTGATGATCCAGAATCAGGCGCGCCGCCAAGTGAGGTGATTGTCGGTGCGGCACTCCAGGTTCGCGGGCACGGCCGACTGGACCTGCTCGGCCATAGCGCCCTGGCGATCAACGATGATTATCTCTACATCGGTTACCGCACATCATCAGTGATCGTGCGAATTCCTATCACGGAAGATGGGTTGGTCAAACAGCCGATCGAGGGCGAACTTGTCGCGCGGTTCGAGCCGTACGATCCGATCACCAGTCGCTCAGCAAACATCACCGATATCGCTTTCGATTCCAAAGGTCGGCTGTATGTCGTCTCCGCGCAACCGGCGCGTATCTATCGTTTCAAGCCGAACCCAAGCGACGTCTACGACGCCGACGGTGCTCAGCCCTGGCTCGACCTGGCCGAGGTAACCGGCAATCCAACACTCAAAGCTGAGAACATCCTCATCGACGATCGTGCCCGAGGTCAGAACCGCATCTTCATCACCACCGGCAACGGCTACGACTTTCAGGATGGCGCCCTCGGTACGGTCTATCGAGCGATAATCGACGACTGACAACGGAACGTAGGGCAGGCCTTGGGCCTGCCGGAGCGGCGTGCGATGGGTGACGAAAGATCGGCAGGCCGAAGGCCATGCCCTACGCGCCTACCGAACCAAACCCGTAGGGCAGGCCTTGGGCCTGCCGAAGCGGTGTGCGATGCGCGACGAAAGATCGGCAGGCCAAAGGCCATGCCCTACGCGTTTACCGAACCAATCCCGTAGGGCAGGCCAAAGGCCATGCCTTACAATCCCAATCGTTCCTTCTCACCGCGCATCGCGTCGATACACACCTGAATATGTTCGGTTTGATCCACACCCAGCTCCTCAATCCCCGTGGCGATGTCTTGGCGATTGACAGCTGCGGCGAACGCGACCGTCTTGAGCTTCTTCTTGACGGACTTCGGCGACAGATCGGCAATTCCATTCGGCCGAACCTTACAACATGCGCCGATGAAGCCGGCCAGTTCATCGACCGCAAACAATGCCTTGGCCATCTTTGATTCGCGCGGCGTGCCGGAGTAGTCTGCATGGCCGAGGATCGCGGTGATGATCTCATCATCGACATCGGTGTTGCTGCGCAGATGTTCGACAGCAACGAACGGATGCTCTTCCTGTGTCGGGTGCTTCTCGTAATCCATATCGTGGAGCAGGCCGGCCACGACCCAGCGATCCTTCTGCTGAGGGTCGAGCTTGTCGGCATACGCCCCCATACACGCCGCGACCGACTCCATGTGGATGCGCAGCGCTTCGCTCTGCGTCCATCCGTTCATCAGCGCACGGGCTTGATCGGGTGTCATGGACATGAGCGTATCAAACCTTGCTGAGACGGCACAGATGCTGACGGATACAGCGACCGGCCACGAATCGCTCGCCCACTCGAGCAGCTACGATGGTACCGATGCAAACGACCACGATTATGCCGCCTTGCAATAAATCGCCAGTCCCTCTGCCACCGAAGACAGCTCTGATCGATCCGATTACCGAGACAAGGACGCCAAAGAAACCGACAAGGTAACCGCCGAACAATAGATGAAGGAGCATCGCCAAAGCCACGCCTTCAAGACTACCAAATTTTCTCGCTGCAACGTAGAAGAGCGCGAGCCACACTGCGGCGCCGACAAGCAGGATGGCGAACGCGATCGGCAGTGCAGCCGGCTGCAAATCACTTGCGGCAATGGCCATTCCGGCGATGATCAGTATGAAGAACACCCACGCCAACGGTAGTGCAAGGACGTTGTACAGCGGTGCCCGAAACCACGGACCACGCCATCGCTGCGTCACCAGTACCGCGATATTTATTCGCTCCCCACACTCCGGACACGTCACGACATCGCCACCGAGGCCGCGTAGCGAGTAGCTGCACTTCAAACAGACCAGCGAATCCCGGATGGATTCAGTGTGCTCGGCTCCTGGCTTGCTCACCACAGACCCCTTACCGAAGGAATTCCCATCACTCGCCGCTGATTCACGCTACTTTATACGCAAGATCGAACGATGGAGTTTTCATATGCATGCTCTGCTTTCAACAGTTCTTCTTTGCACGGCCGTGACACAGTCCGGGGGCGGGAATTCCGGGGGCGGGGGAGCGGGCGATCTGCTCACCGTCGCTGAGCAGAGTGACTACCACAAGACGGCTCGCTATACAGACGTAATCGATCTGCTCGATCGAATCGAAGCGCAATCGCAGATCATGCGGCGCGGCGAGTTGGGCGTCACCAACGAAGGTCGATCGATTCCATTGGTGATCCTCGCCAACCCGCCCGTTGCGACCGCCGAGCAAGCCAAGGCCTCCGGCAAGGCGATTGTCTTCGCCTTCGGCAACATCCATGCCGGCGAAGTCTGCGGCAAGGAAGCGTTGCTCATGCTCACGCGCGAGCTGGCGCTTCAGCGGAATCACCCCCTGTTCGAAGACCTTATCATCGTGTTCGCACCGATCTACAACGCCGATGGCAACGAGCGCATGGCCCCCGACAATCGCCGCGGCCAAAACGGCCCGGATGAAATGGGCCAACGCCCAAACGCTCAAGGCCTTGACCTCAATCGCGATTACATCAAGCTGGAGTCGCCCGAGGCGCGATCGCTGGTGCGGTTCTTCACCGAATGGGATCCGCACATCACGATTGATACGCACACCACCAACGGGTCGCATCATCGCTACACGCTGACGTACGACTATCCGTTGAATCCGTCCGGCCACCCTGCGCCGATTGCCTTTGTGCGCGACCAACTTCTGCCGGCGGTCACCAAGCGCGTGCGCGAATATCACGGCTACGAGATGTTCTTCTACGGCAACTTCAATCGTGACCGCACAACCTGGGCGACGTACTCGGCGCAGCCGCGCTTCGGCGGGCCGTACCAAGGTTTGCGTGGACAGATGGCGATCCTGTCCGAGGCCTATTCCTACGCCAGCTTCAAGGATCGTGTGTTGTGTACGCGCGACTTCGTGCGCGAGATTCTCAATTACGCCGCTGAGCATCGTGAGCAGATCATCGCGATTCACACACAAGCAGCCCAGGAGACAACGGCTGCGGGGGCGAATCCACAGCCCGATGATCTGGTTGGTTTGCGGCATCAACCCGCAGCGTATTCGCAGCTTGCCGTGATCAAAGGCTTCGTCGAGCAGGTTGGCGAGGACGGGAGGCGACGCCCAACCGAGCAAAAGAAGGATTACCCGGTCGTCCATCTCGGCCGATTTGAACCGACGCTGAGTGTCCGTCGACCGTACGCCTACATCCTCCCGCACGGTTTGGAATCGATCGTGGAGAAGCTGCGTCAACATGGGATTCACGTCGAACCCTTCGAAGGTGAAGGACTCGTCGAGGTGTACACGATCGAAAAGATCAACCGCCGGGAGCGCGCTTTCCAAGGGCACAAGAATGTGTTGCTCGATGCGCACTCCGATCTGTTGCGCCAGCAGTTCGCGGAAGGCTCATGGATCGTGCGAACAGCCCAGCCGTTGGGTACGCTAGCCGTTTACCTCCTTGAACCCGAATCAGAAGACGGATTGGCCGCATGGAACTTCTTTGATGATCACATTTCCCAAGGTGGCGTGTTTCCCGTGCTGCGCGTTCGTGCCGTCCGGGATCTGTCGCCATAGTGCGTGTGCCCGGCCAGATTGCGTCTAGCCTCGTTCCAACAGCGGTAACGTCGTCTGCGGCGTTGAAATAAACTCGCAACCGGTGTCGGTGACGAGCACCATCTCTTCCAGACCGATGTAACCGCGGCCGCCGGTGTTCTCAATACCCAGCTCCAACGTGAGCACGTTCCCCGGCTCAATCTTGTAGAAAGGCGTGCGGCCGTAGCGCTCCCATTTCGGACCCAACACACCGCCGCCATCGTGCGCGGCTCGCCCGACATGGTGACCCGTCGCGTGCTGATATTCCGGATACCCGGCGTCCGTCACGACCGTGCGCGCAATCTCGTCGATCCGCCACCCCTCCACGCCGGGCTTCAACGCATCGGCTGCGCTATGGATTGCCTTGACCACCGTATCGAACGCACGGCGCACGTCATCGGGCGGCGCCGTCTCGCCCTCAGCCGGCACATACCACGCCCGCTGAAGATCAGCGCAGTAGTCATCCAACATCACGCCGAAGTCAAGATGGAAGATGCGCCCGGGGTGAATGCTCAACTCAGTTGAGGGATACCCATGACCAATCATCGAATCCGGCCCGGTTGTGACGATCGGACACTGATTGGCGTCCCACGCGGTCTGAGCGCCACAGGCTGCGGCGCGTTCGCGCATAAACTCGGCAATCTCCATCTCCGTTCGCCCCGGCTGGGCAAACGCACTGACTTCACCGAAGATTTGCTGCGTCACGGCGATCGCCTTGCGAATCCGCGCCAGTTCACTCGGCGTCTTTCGGCTACGAAGCGCCCGGATAATCCGATCGGCCGGCACCAGCCGTCCACCGTAGACCGTCTCGGCGAGGTGCTCGTTGAGCAACAGAAACATTCCATGCGTCAGGCCGTCGGATTTCACATCATCCAGGGAATAGTTGACGGCAATGGTCTGCGGAGCGAGGCGAGTCAATGTTTCCAGAAGCGGCTGACGAATGCCCTCGACGTACGGGACCACTTCATTCCATGCGCCGGTGGATTTGACCGCATCGTCCTCATATTTACCTACGATAGCGATGCGATCGCCGCGGCGCGTCACGATCAGTGCGCTTTGCCAAGTGAGGTTCTGCCCCAAGATCAGCGGCAGCACGGGATCGCCCGCTTCGGTCGTTTCGCGCACGAACGTCAGCCAGGCGTCGATCTGGAATTCCTCGAGCAGGGCGACCGCCTGATCGACTTTCTCATTGACGATTGATTGCGTTGGGCGCATGAGGCGTCAAGAAAGACTCCCGTCCCCTTTTTCCGTCTAGTGGTGCAGGTCTTTGACGAGGCCTGCGATGCGTCGATCCGCGGGCATGAGCAGCAGGGCAATCGACTCGAACAAACGAGCCGTCAGTCGCTCAAACGCCGGGTAGTGCGCTCGCGTTTGCTCGTTGAATTGATCGAGCAGAACGCCGGCCTCCTCGAGCGCTTCGGGTTCATCCTCCGCCCAGATGTCGATCGTCTCCGGATACACCTCGGGGTGATATTGAAATGCGTAGGTGCGAAGACCAAGCGCCCAAGCCTGCACGTCGCACCGCTTGGATTTCGCCAGCACCCGCGCGCCGGGGGGCGGCTTGGTCACCTGCTCGCGGTGCCAATGAAACTGCATCGACTCCCAAGCGAGGCCGGCGTGGATGATGTCGTCGCGACCGGCATCGGTGAGGCTCACCTCGTGCCAGCCGAGCTCGATCCCGCCCTTGACCGGCCCCACCTCGCCGCCGAGCGCCTTGGCCAGCACCTGGCAGCCCAGACACAGGCCGACGATGGGCAGCTCGGCCTCATGAGCGGCCTGGAGGAACCTCATCTCCGGCTCAATCCAAGGACGGTCGTCGTTGGCCGACTGCGGCCCGCCGGTCGTCACGACGCCATCCACATCATCCAGATCTATGGGGATCTCATCATGTTCGTTCAGCCCAACGACGCGAAGCTTGTGGCCGTAGTCCCGCAGCGTCGCGGCGAGTCGAAGCGCCCCGGTCGTCGCACTGTGCTCGAAAACAACAATCGCCATAACTGAGGAGAGTACGGTGTACGATCGACTGCATCAAGCGGCGAGGCCCGCTGAAGCGGGCCTCGCCTCACCCATCATGCTCGATCATGATCGTCGCGTCGTGCCCATCCAAGTACGCCTGGGTGAAGCTGACGCGGCTGCTGCGACTCAACGACCAGTCGAGCCAGCGCACGGTGTCAAACCGCCTCGCCGGGGTCAGGTCTTTGCCCTCAAATCGCGGATGTGGCCGGTCCGAAAGGAAGTTGAAGATCACGCCCTGGGCCGCCGCCTCGAACGCCGCCGACACGAGTCGCCGAGCCGCCTCCTCATCCATCGTATTGAGCGTCCCTGAGATGCAGACATAGTCCGGCTCAACGTCAACCAAAACCGCAGGAACACTCAGTAGGTCGGCGACCCGAAACTCACACTTCTCAAGCTGGCGCGCTTGAGCCGTCTCGATCATCTGGGCCATGGCGTCGATCCCGACGTACCGCGTAAACGCCACCCCGCGCTCAATGAGTCTCGCCGCGAAGTCGCCCTGTCCGCAGCCGGCATCAAGAACGACGCATTCAGCGAACCGGGCCAGGTCGATCATGACATCGAAGCGCAGCACCTGGGCTTCGCGACTGTTCCACAGCGTCGCCTCGAACCCCGGCCCGTACTGCTTCATCGCCTCACGGTACGGCTTCAGGTATTGCTCGGAGGTTTCATCGCCCATGGGCGTCGCTAGTGTAGCTGGACGGCGCGCCGATCTCCCTCTGAGCCGTCTGAGGCACGTCGGCCCTCAACGCGAACCGGTCCCTGCTACGATACGAACTGAATAGTAAACCGCCGCCGATGGTCGACCAACCCCGGGGCAAGGCCGATCCGACTCCCACCGCCCCTTTTTTTGAGGAATCCTCCATGAATCAAACGAACGAGCATCCGGCGCCAACCGGTCCGACGCGCGCGGCGCCGCAAGTCGTACACGTCGTGGCCAAGCCCGGCGGCCTGTCCACGGCGCTGTGGTTCATCTTCGGCCTGTTTGCGTTCGCCGCGGTCTTCGTCGTCGGCCTGTCGGTGGGCCTGATCATGATGTTCAGCCTCTCCAACATCCAGACCGTCATCCTGGAGGAGCTCTACCGGGACGGCAACCGCAGCACCGTCGCGGTCATCCCCGTGGAGGGAATCATCGACTCGGGTCAGGCGGCGTTCGTTCACAACGCGGTGGACTACGTGCTGCAAGAGTCCGACATCCGCGCCGTCGTTCTTCGTGTCGATTCTCCCGGCGGCGGCGTCACATCATCCGATCAGATCTGGTACGAGATCGAGCGTCTGAAGAAGGCCGGCCTTCCGATCATCGCCAGCTACGGCGGCATCGCGGCGTCCGGCGGCTACTACATCTCCTGCGGGGCGGACGAGATCATCGCCGAGCCTACCTGTATCACCGGGAGCATCGGCGTCATCGCCCAGATATTCACGTTCGAAGGTTTGATGGACAAAGTCGGCATCGAGCCGGTCACGCTCGTGGCCACTGGCTCGCCCGAGAAGAGCACTGCCAACGATCTGTTTCGAAGCTGGACCGACAAGGATCGCCAAAAGGTTCTGACCATGCTCGACGCCGCCTACGACACCTTCAATCAGCGCGTAAAAGACGGCCGTAAGACTGCCATCACCGATGCGGCGAAAATCGACGCGCTGGCCGACGGGTCCATTTTTACCGCCCAAGCCGCTGTCGACAACGGTCTGATCGACGGGATCGGGTATCTCGACGACGCGATCGTTCGAGCGGAAAAATCGGCCGGCCTGCGGGCCGGAGCCTCGACCGTGGTGATCCTGCGCCAACCTCCGTCATTCACCGAGGCCCTGATGGCCCGCGATCAGTCACGGCCGGCAAACCTTCTCGACGCCGATGCGGTTCGATCGTTCGTCAACGACCTCGGTTCACCTCGCGTGATGTACCTCATGCGGTGACCATGACCATCGCGCAACGAGCAGGATGTCTCCTGGCCGCGGCGGTGACGAGCGTCGTGCTGCTGTCACCCACCGTCGCTGGACAGGACTCGATCACGGCCGCCACACTCACCGACGAGCACGTGCAGCGGGCGATCGGGGCGATAGTCCAGGAACTTTATGCGCGCAAGGACCCCGTACGATTCTGGGAGCCGACCAAACTTCCCACTGGCGAGAGTAAACAAAGGGGCGGCTACAGCGCACTCGTCGTGCTGGCCTTGCTCTCAGCCGGGGAAACCTTCCAGGACCCGCGCCTGCGCGACGCCGTCTCGTATCTCGAGACGGTCGGTATGGACGGTACATATGCGGTCTCGATACGGGCCAACGTCTGGGCCATGCTGCCGCCGAAGTTCAACGAGTTGCTCGCTGACGACACGAAATGGCTCGTCGATGGGTTCAGCGAGGGCGTCGGTGGTTGGACCTATCGTCAGAATCCCAACACGACGCGGCGCGACAATTCCATCACCCAATTCGGTGCGCTGGCGTTCTGGGAGGCGGCCAAGCGCGGGCTCGGCGTCGACGCACGGTATTGGCGAATGATCGAGGATCGGTTCCTTAGCATGCAGTTGGCCGACGGCGGGTGGAACTACACCGGCGATGGGCAATCCACCGGCTCAATGACTGCGGCCGGGCTCGCCACCCTTTTTATCACCCAGGACCTGCTCCATTCTCAGGAGTACGTCGCTATCAACCCCAACCGCCAGACACCCTCACAACTGGCGATCGCCGACGCCTTGAAATGGATGGACGAGAACTTCGCCCCGGATGAGAATCCCAATCGCTTCACCTATTACTACTACTACCTCTACGCGGTGGAGCGAGCCGGTCTGGCCAGCGGGTACAAGTTCTTCGGCGGGCACGACTGGTATCGCCAAGCCGCGGCCGAGCTTCTGCGTCGCCTGTGCACGTGGGACCCCACCACGCGCCAGATGACCGTCAACCGACGGATCGCCGGCGACGGGCGGGCCGCCCAAGTGCGCGCAAGCCATTTGGCCTTCGCATTGTTGTTCCTCAGTCGTGGTCGGGTGCCGGTGGCGATCAACAAGCTGCAAGATGCCGACGTCGCCTGGAACAATCGCCCCCGCGACGTCGCCAATCTCACCGGGTGGCTTCAGGCAACCACTGAAAGCGGGTTGAACTGGCAGATCGTCGATCTCCAGTCCGAGCCGCACGAATGGCTCGACGCCCCCATGCTCTACTTCGCGTCGCATCAGCGCGTCGGCTGGCTCGATCAGCTCCCGCAGGATATCGATGCCTATGTGCGACAGATGAGGCAACTGTATCGCGCGCGTGCGGCGGGCGAGATCGCCGACCAACCTCAGGCCCCCACCCGCCCGAAGATCGAGCCGCTCGACAAACTCCGTGCCTATCTCGACCTCGGTGGACTGCTGTTTGCCGTCAACGAAGGAAGAGCCCACGCGTTCGCCGACTCGATCGAGAACATCGGCCGTGTGATGTATCCGCAGTACGACTGGCGCACGCTGGGCGAGGATCATTGGGCGTACACGACTCTGTTGCCGGTGCAGAACAAGCGTCCGACCCTGCGCGGATTGTCCAACGGCGTGCGGGAGCTGATTATCCTCGCCCCGACCACCGATTTATCCGCCACGTTCCAGGCGCGCCTGGACAATGAGCGCAGCCACTATCGAACCGCCGCGAACATCTATTTCTACGCCTCGGAACTAAACCGGCCACGGCCGCGGCTGGCGCCGCACTTTGTTGCAGGCATCGACGATCCGCAAGACGACATGCGATTCGAGGCGCCGCTGGCGAGTGCGACCATCGTTCGCGCCATCCACGCCGACAACTGGGACGCTGAGCCACAAGCTTTGAACGTGTTTAGCGCTGCGATGCGCCAACAGCACGAGTTCCAGATCACGCTGCTGGACCATCCACTGGCTCGGATCCATCAACTCGATCCTCCGCCGGACCTCGTCGTCGCAAGCGGCATCGACGAGCATCACTTTACCGGCCCGCAGCGCAACGCGCTTCGTGCGTACGTTGAGGCCGGCGGCGTTGTCCTGTTCGAGACACCCGGCGGGCGCGGACAGTTCACGCTCTCCGCCGAACAGGCCTGCACCGAAATCTTCAAGGCGCCGATCCGCTCGCTATTTCGTCATCGGATCGTCACGGGGCAGGGCCTTCGCGGCGCGGCCCATCTGAATCGCCTGGAGTACCGCCCGTTTTCCTTTGAAGTCTTCGGAGCACGCGAAACAACGCCTCGGCTGCGCGGCATGATCATCGACGGCCAACCGCGCGTGCTCTTTTCACGCGAAGACATCAGCCACGCCCTCCTTGACCAACCCTGCTGGGGCATCGCCGGTTACCAGCCCAACTCGGCGCGAAGACTGCTCGGTAACATCGTACGCTATGCGTTGGCCCTCTCGCCCCAGTAAGAGAAAAAGGAGAAAGCGGAAATGAAGAGTTTCCAATCACGAACGTTTAGCCGCGAGCCGAAGGCGAGCGCTTTCTTCAAAGCGCTCTCCCTCTGGGAGTAAATCTCCCCAACAGAGCCGGCCCGTCCCCGGGCCGGGGGGCCGGGATCGGCGCAGCCGATGAGATCGCACATATCCAGTCCACCTCCGGGCTGAGGACAGCCCGGCTCTGATGGAATACCCTTTGTTGCCGTGAAGCGCCGGCTTACCAAGCTCTTGTTGTTCCTCCTCCTCGGCGCGATCGTCAACGTCGCTGTGGCGTGGGCCTGCGCCTACTGGATCGTTCGCTACAACGGCCAAGTTCTTCCTTCGCAGAACGGGGTTATGAAGGTCTACTTTGCAGTGGGTGACTCGTTGCCCAGGCGGATCTTCAAGGAATTGAGGCAACCCGGTGCATCAACCTTGGTCTGGTGGGACGAAAGGTCTGACCCAAGACCCGTGCGCCTCAAGAAGGCTTTTGTTACCTCGATGAGGCCTCTCTACGAGCAGGCATCGCCGCCACTCTGGAGCGCAGTTGGACGAACGCCCGTCGCATCACAACCGATCGAAACTTGGTGGCTCCGTCCGATCATCGAATGCGCTCGCGGTTGGCCCTGCCTTGCCTTCGCTAATCGGATCGATCTGCAATGGAACCCTACGACTCGCAAGTACAGCATCACTAAAGTTGGAAGCGGGATCCCGATCGAAACACAGCACTGGCCACCGCAGAAGCCGGGTAGGGATTGGTATACCGGCCCAATCCCCCAGCGCGCCGTTCTTCCCTACCGCCCGATCTGGCCCGGCTTCGCGGTCAACACGGTCTTCTACGCTGCGATTCTTTGGATGTTGACGCTCGGCCCGTTCACCGCGCGCCGAATGATCCGTCGCAAGCGCGGGCTGTGCATCAAATGCGGCTACGACCTGCGCGGAACTTCCGGGGGCGGGGGCGTGTGCCCGGAGTGTGGACTAGGGCGAGAAGACGTGGAGGCGGTGCGACGAAACTAGAATGTGAGTAGCACTACGGTCGTTCAGAGTGACTGGTAACCAGGGCGCGAGTGAGACGAGTTCGATGGTTAAGAGCAAGGTCATCGCATGGCAGGCCCCAGCAGCGATTCTGCTCATCGTTGCCGGGTTGGTCATTCTGGCGGTGGCCTTCGTTCGTTCTCTTGACGCGCCGCCTCGCGATTACACTATTGTGCAGACCGATGCGGCTGGGGTCGTTATTGCGACGATCCGGAAGGGTAATCCTGAGTACAAGCCGTACCGGTGCGTGCAGGTTCCGCTCGTGCTGACGGGATGGACGCTTCTCGCTGCCGGTGTCATATGGAGTTTTGTGTGGGCTCCCATTTATCATCGACGCTGGATTCGGGATCGGCACATCTGCCCGAAGTGTTCGTACAACCTACAAGGAGCGCCTGACTCAGGCTGCCCCGAATGCGGCTGGCGGCGGGAAGCTGGGTCGTAGAATGTTGTCGTGAAGCGCCGCCTGCTCAAGCTCGTCGTCTTCCTCCTCCTCGGCGCGATCGTCAACGTCGCCGTGGCGTGGGGGTGTGCGGCATGGATCGACATCGACATAGATTTTCGAAGGGACGAGACAACATGGGGCATTGACTTCCGCGATGGGAAGGATTGGGTGCTCATCACGACCCGTTCCCACGGTGCGATGTCGATTACATCGGATTGGTCGTTCGACTGGGGACCCACGTTCAATAGGTCCAACACGAAGACTGCGACGAGCCAGATCAAGATGCGAACGGCCTTTGTTCATCCAACTGACCAGCAACTGGAATTGTCAGACCTCACAAGGACACTCACAGCCTACGGTTGGCCGAGTCTAGCTGTATGGTCGGGGTATGAAAGGCGACGGGAATCTGGGACGTTCCAAACGTCAGGAAGCTGGACCATCACGACTGGAATCCGCATGACTGGCGAACAGTTCGCTGATCGCCCTGATAGGGCCGTGCCACGCACCTTGCCCTACCACGTTATCTGGCCCGGCTTTGCCATCAACACGATCTTCTACGCTGCAATCCTCTGGCTGCTGGCGCTCGGCCCGTTCACCGCGCGCCGAATTATCCGCCGCAAGCGCGGCCACTGCATCAACTGCGGCTACGACCTGCGCCAGATGGAGCAACAGGTTTGCCCGGAGTGTGGGGAACCAACTCGTTAGCCGCGGGCTCTGCCCGGGGGTGTAATGGGCATTGGCGCTGTCAGTACGTCGCCCCCCGGCAAACCCGGGGCTAACGGATGGAATATCCTTTATTGCCATGAAGCGCTGACTTGCCAAATTCGTTGTATTCCTCCTCCTCGGCACGATCATCGGGGTGGGCCGGAATCAGTATCTCCTTGAGGGCCGTCCGATAATTTGAGGGCATTGGCAGGAGCGAATCGGATCACTTCCCGCAAGGGGGGCGAGGTTGAGGCGAAGTTTGTTTGCGCCACGGAAACCG
>JACZXL010000310.1 GCA_022571635.1 Planctomycetota bacterium | reverse complement strand
ACCTGGGTACAGGATCCCACGGACATCGTGCTGTCGAAGAAGACGGGCACGTCGCTGGGGCCGTTGGACTTCGTCTGCGGCTACTACGCCGATCGCTGCACGACAGAGTTCGGCTATCCGAAGTCGCACTTCTTCCCGGCGCCGTTGCCGGTATCAACGCGAACGTTCCACGACGGCCCCGTCGATCCCGCAGAAAAGTCACGTTACGCAGCAGACATGATGTACGTCGGTCATCTGCACGACACGTTCGATGAGCATCGCGCCAAGTGGCGATCGTCGACTCCCAAGCAATTGCATCCAATGCTCGATCGAATCGATGACGAGGTGGAAGCAATGAGTCGCAGCGACCAACACCTCGAACGGCGTTGCTGCAAGCCATACATTGCGCGACTTGCCAAGGAGATGGAACTTTCGTTGACGAACGACGATCTGGAGAAGATCGCGAACTTCTACATGTATCGGATTTTTGACATCCGGTTCCGGCGCGAGACGTTGCTGTGGATCGCCCAATGGGCTGCGGAAACCGGCAGAGTCTTCAAGCTCTACGGACGGGGCTGGTCGCGCGACCCGGTCCTCTGCACGTACGCGGCCGGTCCGATCGAGCACGGCGAACCCCTTCGACGGGCCTACCGCGGCTCGAAGCTTTCCGTCCAAACGATCCCTGGGGGGTATAGTCATCAGCGATCATACGAGGCGCTGGCCAGCGGCTGTCTCGTGTTGGGGCGATTCATACCGCCCGACTTCTCTCATCGAAGCCTGGAGGAGTATCGGCGGTGCCGCCCACCGGCCGAGGCCGCTTCCGCCACCCTGCGCACCTTCCCCTCGCTGGACCGCGTGGTCTTTCGTGACGCGGAGGAACTGGCCACACTGGCCGAAACGCTCCTGGACGACGACGTCCTCCGCTTTGAACTGCAAGCTGAGTTTGCTGAGATCGTTCGACGTGATCTGACCTACACGCGTGCGCTGCGAGAGGTGCTCGAACGAATCCGCGTAGCGCTGGCGACCAATTCCACGGCCGGGGACGACCCATAGCGCTTGCTGGACAGAATGAGAGTGATGGCAAGGAACATGTCACTCAGGAGGCCGTCGATCGAGTCATGCGGATGTTCCGGGAGAGGTTCTGTATTGAAGCTTGATTCGATGCACTGTGCCGGAAGCAGGCTTTGGGCGAGCGCAGCTTGTGAGGCGGGCTGCCAGTCGCCGTTTCGTGGATAATGGTTGCGGAAGGAACGGTGGAATCGCCGCGATCGAATAAGGACCGGTTGAGGGAAACGCGTTCGCTGCTATAGTCTGCTCCAAGCAGCATCCAGTTCAGGTATGCTGATTCTTCGTACTCGACGTATCACATGGACGTGATGAGACCAAGGTCTGTGCGGATGGACGAGCCCGTGTCGAGGCCAACGCGAGCCGATCAGCCGCTATCGATTCTCAAGGGCCCGACGTTCACGGCCCGCCTTGAGCAGATTTGCCACGGCGAGCTGCCGATCGAGCCTCTAGAGGGGAGCAAATACAAGCGTATTCTGATCCCGGGTCTCACCGGCGGCGAGCTGCACTTTTCAATACTCGGATTCATCGCGCAGGCGCTGCGCATCCGAGGCGCCTCCGTCACGGCACTGATGTGCGATGCGATGCTCCCAGCCTGTACGCTGCGCAAAGTCGATCACGCTGAAAGCGCGTGCACTCGATGGTGCCATCGCAATTCCCCTCGCTTTGCGGACGCCATGAACCTGCCGCACCGCTGGTATAGCGAGTTCATTTCGGCCGAGGTGATGAACGAGCATCAGCGCCTCGCCTCGAATGTGCAAGACGATGAGATACTTTCCGTCGAACACGACGGCATCGCCCTTGGTCACCACATCGAGCGCTCACTCGAATCCTTTTTCAAAATCAGAAGCATCGATCTCAATGAGCCGACGATAGCGGCCCAGGCGCGAGCCTTCTTGCTGGCAGCGTTGTACATGACTGAGATCAGTCGCCGTGCACTCGATGAATTGCGCATCGACAAGGTTCTCTTAGATGATGGCAAGAAGACCGACTGGGGGATCATGCGCGCGATCGCCAACCAAAAGGGGATTCCGGTCGATGTGACCAACACCGGCCTTCGTGGGTCGAGCGTGCGATTCATCGTTGATCGTCCGCCGAACGAACCGTCGCTCATGGGCGGATGGAAGCGATGGCGAGATGAATCATTGACGAGCGAGCAGGAGGCCGAGCTTGATGCCTATCTCACTCGTCGCGCCAAGGTGCCTTATGAATGGCGTGATGAGCAATGGCGACTAAACATCGCTGACGAAATGGAAGTAAGACGAATCGTCGGTTTGCCTGATGAACCGCCCGGCCTCGTGCTGGCAATGTTTCCCAATGTTGGGTTCGATGCGGGCAAGACCAAGTCGTCCACCGCCGCCTTTGCCACCGCCGTCCAATGGATCGAGGCGACCATCGCCGTGCTTGCGCACGAGAACGAGCATCATCTGATCATCAAATCCCATCCCAGTGAACACCATCGACAGGCGCGGGACCGCATCGATCATGTGGTGCGCCGTCGGTTTGAACCCCTACCGCCGAACGTCCATCTTATCGCGCCTGATGCAGACGTAACCGCTCGTAGCGTCGCCCAACTCGCCGACATCGTGTTGACGTACACGTCCACCGTCACGGTTGAAGCAGCTGCGATAGGCAAGCCGGTCATCCTCGCCGGCGGTGGTTGGCATGCAGGTCGCGGCATCGCAACCGAAGTTCACACGCCCCGCGAGTACGGCGCGCTCCTTGAAGCGATCCTTTCCGGAGAACACGTTCCTGTACCAGCGACCGAGCTCGCCCGGCGTTACGCGTACGCATTATTCTTCCGCAACGATATCCCCATCAACCATTTCCAAAGCAACGACTTCGATGTCGCCCAACTATGCCTCGAGGACTGGAGCGATCTCGCACTCGGAGCCGATCGTTCATTGGATGCTATCTGTCGCGGTGTTCTCTTGGACGAGCCGTTTGAGAACCCGCTCACGCAGCACAATGCGCTCACCGGCGTCGGCGCAGGAATGAGTGAGCAATGACCATCGGTCTGGGTCACGAAATCTGCGTGTCGTTTGTACACGGCTTTCACGATGAGATTGCCGTCGATCATCAGGCTGAACATCCCGCTCTTTGGTCGATCAGCGGAGACGCCGAACAAACCCACCGCGTTCGCTTTCCCATCACGCCCAGCGATTTCGACGAACTGCCCTACCCCATTCTCGGTGAGTTGCCGCGAACGACCCGCGCGCTTCAGCGCCGACCTCGGTTCGGATTCACCGGACTTGTTCCCGTGAACGGCAAACTCCTGGCCGGATCGTGGAACGGCATCTATACGCTCGACGCTCAATCCAAGCGCGTCGAGAGCTTTATCACCAACCGATACTCCTGCTACATCCATCGCTTCTGCGCCGATGAGCAGCGCATCATCTTCGCTATGCCCTTCATGGACATGGTGGTGATCATCGACCATCAAGGCAATGTCATCGATCGATTCACCATCGATCAAACGCTTCGCATCTCGCGCGATAACATTGATGATGATATCGATTGGCGCTTCGCGGATAAGCCTTGGTCAGGCCCGACGGGATTGTTTCACATCAATAGCGTGCAAACGATCGGTCAGGATATCTATCTCACGTCGCGCAACCTCGGCGCGCTGATCGTCGTCCGGCCGGGCGACGATCACGCCAGCCTTCGCACGTTGAATTACCGTACGCCCACGTGTGTTCACGACGGAGATTATGTCGATGGAAAATTCTATCTGACCAGCATCGATGGGAAGATTCTCATTGCATCGCAACCGAAGGA
>JACZXL010000309.1 GCA_022571635.1 Planctomycetota bacterium | reverse complement strand
AATGGTAATGACCGAACACGTAAGGCCGCGACTGTCGATTCGCGGCTTGGCCTTGGCGTGCGCGCTGGCGGTGGGTGGATTCATCGTGACGCCGCTGTGGGCCTGCCCGCCCTCAGAGCGAGCGCCCCAGCCCCCCAAGCTGATGAAACTGCGCGCCGTTGGGCCGCTAAGCGCACCTCGACCGCCGGCCGAAACGCAACCCGATCGTGATCGAACAACCTTCGAGCAGTTCATGCGGGGGCGCGATGGTCGCTCGCTCCAAAGGCGGCTGGATGAGCTCGAACGGCAGCTTGACCGTCTACAAAAGGAACTGGAGCAGCGCTCCCGTAGCGGTGTACGCGACCGCAGGGCACCGCAGGATCGGTCTCGCACCAGAGTTGAGGTTCGCCCGGCACCCGGCCCCAAGACACGGGTACGCAAATCCAGAGCCAGCCTCGGCAAGTTCGAAATCCCGAGCGTCGAGGTCCACATTCAAGTTCCCGACCTGAAGTTTCCGCGCGGCTTGGTCCTGGCCGCACCGCCGACGCCAGCACGGCCACCGTCGCTGGCTATCACAGCCGCGCCGTTGGCCCGCCTTCGCTTGGCTGAGGCGCTGCAATCCGCTGCCATCGCCGGCGGCGGCGACGCGTGCTGCGAGAAGGTTGTCACCAAGACGTACAAGCTGTCCAAGGGCAAGCTCGACGCAATGACCGAACTGATGCGCCGTGATGATGTCCCGATCCTCATTCGTCCGGGCGACGACAGCATCGAAGTCTACGGCAATCAAGCGCAACACATGATTTTCGGCGCGTTCGTCAAGATGATCGACGGCGAAGATCAAATTGAGTCGTACGAGTTGTCCGAGGGCAAGCTCGGGGCGCTCACTGAACTGATGGCGCGCGACGATGTGCCGATCATCATCGAGCCGGGTGATGATTCAATCACCGTGCACGGCAATGATCTGGAGCAGGCCATCTTCAAAGCGTTCGTGAACATGATCAGCGAGACGAAGAAGGTCACCCAAGCGACCGAGCCGTCCAACCGAAACTGGACCCAGCTTGCCGAGCAGTATGAGAAGCAAGCGACGGAGGCTTACCGCGATAGCGTCACGAAGTGGGCTGAGATCGCCGAGCAATACGAGGGTCAGGCCGGCAAGTGGTTGTACAACAAGCAGGTCGAGGCGCTGCTGAAGGCCGTTGAGGGCCAGGTATCGAAAGTGACCGAGCAGGCTGCGAGAATGGCGGCCCAGTCGCTGCGCGCCCAAGAGTGGGCTGAGGCCCTCAGCGAGAAGGCCGAACAGATCGAGGAAGAAGCCTCCGAACTTGAGGACGACGATGATCGCGGTCAACTGCTTCGCAAGATCCAACAGATCATGCGCCAGGTTGAGGCGATGCTCCGACAGGCCGAATCGCTGCAAGATGAGGCCGACACCGCTGAGGATCAGGCGGACGCTCTTCGAGATCACGCCGACGAGATCCGGGAGGTGATCGAGGAGATTCACGAGACGGAGGTTGTTTCGAGAGGCCGTTGAGTTACTTCAGGTGGCCGCAAGAAGACCAGTGGCGCTGCCGTGCAGCGGAGCGAGGCATGCTCAGCGGCTTCGCTCCGCTTCGCCGTCTTCATGTGGATCGAGTACGATGCGCCCAACGCCTGAAGCTCGGTACGGCCAGGAGCAAGTCGCAAGACCCTTACGAGACGGCAGAAAGGTTCGCCAATGCGTATCCCGCGTACGGCAGCAGCGCTGAGCGTTTGTAGCCTGCTGGTTTTCCTCACGGCGGCTGGGGCCCAGGACGTCGGCCCCAACGCGACCGATCTTCGCGATTACTACACCGCCAACGGTCTGCTCCAGCGCGAAATGTATGACCTCGCCATCACCGAGTATCGCACGTTCCTCGATGCGCACCCGAGCCACGCGAAGGCCCCAACCGCCCGCTACGGTCTAAGCGTCTGCCTGTTCCGACTCCAGCGGCACGAGGAGGCGGTGTCACAACTGAAGCGCATTCGGGGCGATGACGACTTCGCCTACGCCGCAGAAGTCGCGACGATTCTCGGCCAATGCCACCTCGCACTGGGAAACTTCTCCGACGCGACCACTTCGTTTCGCGAGGTTGTCCGGAAGCATCCCGAGCACGATCTCGCGGATGACGCTGCCGCCGGCCAAGCCGAAGCGTTGTACCGCGACGGCAAGTTCGAGCAGGTGAAGCAGCCGTGCGAGACGCTCGTTTCTCGCTGGCCTGACAGTCCGCATCGCGAGCGGGCCGAGTTGTTCTGGGGTTTGGCGGACATGGCCCAGGGTGAGTACGCCCAAGCCGCCCAACGCTTCGAGGCCACGAGGGATCGCTTTCCCACCGGCCGGTACGCCGATCAAATGTCGCTGTTGCTTGGACAATCGTTGCACCGATCCAGTTCACTGCGCCAGGCGGCCCGGCAGTATCGACAGGTGATTGATACCGCACGTCGCGCGTACGTGCCCGACGCGCTGTATGGATTAGCGGTGCTCGAGCATGGCGCCGGCGAATTGGAGCCGGCCGGTGAACGGCTGGACCGATTGCTTGAGGAGTTCGACGATCACACGCTCGCGCCGGCTGCGCAACTGCTGCGTGGACGGGTCTGGTTCGATCTGAAGGAGGAGTCCAAGGCGTCGGCGCTGTTTGAGAAAGTTGCCGAAGTTGACGGCGAGTACCGGGACGATGCGGTGTATTGGTTGGCGAAGTGCGACCTGCGCCGGGACGAACCGGCCCGTGCCGCCGCTCGGCTCACCGACGCCATCGCCACGTTTCCCGAGAGTGAACTGCTCCCGGAGATGACGTATGACCGTGCGGTCGCGCTGTTGCGGGCCGGCGAACCCGATGAAGCGACGAGTACG
The DNA here is from genome assembly GCA_022571635.1 of Planctomycetota bacterium. Classification (GTDB taxonomy): domain Bacteria; phylum Planctomycetota; class Phycisphaerae; order Phycisphaerales; family SM1A02; genus JADFNO01. Next base: position 989 of record JACZXL010000309.1, on the reverse strand, counting down.
CTGCGGACCTTCAGATCGCGTTACCCGGAGCACGCGCTGGCGGCGGGGGCCCTGCATCTAATGGCGATGACCGAGCACCAGCAGCGCCGATACGACTCGAGCGTGCGCCTCTGCCGGGAGTTTGAGGTGAATTACCCCGACCACGAGCTGGCCGGGTCGATCGCATTTCTCAGAGCCGAGAACCTGTTTCTCGCCAAGAACTATCAGGACGCTGCGGAGGCGTTCACGACGTTCCTCGATCGCTACCCCGACGATGCACAAGCGTCCAAGGCAACGTATCGGCTCGGCATGTCGCAGTACCACCGTCGGCGGTTCGACGAATCAGCGCAGGTGTTGGCGGATGTGGTCGATGGTCAGGACACGCCGAGCGAATTCGCCAGCGCCCTCCTCGCCGTCGGCGACATCCATTTCCAGCGCGGCGAATGGGAAGCGGCCGAGCAGGACCTCGGCGACTATCTATCCCTAGCGGACGATCAACCGTCGGCTGATGATGCGCTGCTGAAGCTCGGTCTATCACGAGCAAGACAAGACAGGCCGGAGGCGGCGCTGGAGGTCTTTGACGAACTGATCGAGCGGTTCCCCCAAAGCGCTCATCATCTCCAGGGGGTGTTTGAGCGCGGTCAGGCGCTGACGACGCTCAAGAAACTTGACGACGCAGCGGTCGCATTTGAACAAGTGCTTGCCCAGGGCCCCGATTCGCGATTTGCCGTGCACGCGCTGAATCACCTCGGGTCCATTGCGGTGAATCACGAATCGTATGTCCAAGCCGCTTCATATTTCCAACGGGCCGCCGGTGCTCAACCGACTCCGCAAGGGGCGGCGGAAGCCCTGTTCCAGCAGGGCCAGGCCCTGATGTCCGCGAAGCACTATGAGCAAGCGGCCACTGTCTTTGCAGCGCTGATTCGCGATCATCACTCGCACGAGCGGGTGGGGCAGGCGGCGGCTCAGCGCTCGATCGCTCTGGCCCGGCAAGGCGAACATGCCACGGC
>JACZXL010000308.1 GCA_022571635.1 Planctomycetota bacterium | reverse complement strand
CTTTGAGTCGCTGACCGATCGTTCTGGCCTTGAACAATTGCACGAACAGCGCGGTCATCTGCGCACCGTAGATCAGCGGAATCCCGCTCATCGATTCCGTCCCGCCCGCGATGACGAGGTCAGCTTGTCCCGTCCGAATGTGTCCGGCGGCGGTGGTGATCGACTGGATGCCGGACGCGCAGTTGTGATGGACGGTGTAGGCGACCAGACTCCCCGGGAGGCCGGCCTTGAGGCTGATCACGCGCGCGATGTTGGCGGCGTGGGGCGGCTGAGCGACGTTGCCGAAGATCAGCTCGTCGATGCGGTCCGGGCGAACGCCGGTGCGGGCCAGCAGCTCCCGGACCACGATCGCCCCCAGATCGTCGGCCCCAGCGCCCTGAAGCTCGCCCCCAGCCTTACAAAAAGGCGTGCGAACACCGTCCAGAATGGCGATTCGCGGCTCCATCAATCGTCAGCCCCTTCCCAATTGAATATACGAGACAGCGTGGCCTAAGGTTGGTGAATGATTTCACAAACCCATTGTTTCCAATGGTTTATCAACCAGTGGCGTCCCCGACCCTTCCCTAACGACATCGGCAGGCCAACCGCTCAAGTTGGGCGTGCCGCGGGCTCAAACGGCTTTTTTCAAGCCGAGCGGTCCAATCGCATGATCCACGAAGATTCGGGGCCCGCCCCGAGGCCGATCCCCCTCGAATGCCCGATAATCGACTAATTGCGAGCGCTGATCCGACTCCAGGTCAGTTCCCTCAGTAACCCGAACCGTCGTGTGTTTCGGCGATCGTCAACGCTCTTGAACGGTCGGCGCTATTGTCTGACCACCGGACGCCGTTCGGCCGGCGACAACAAGTGCGTCAACACAATCGCGCAGCGCCGCTTTCCAATGCCTCGGCTTGCCGATCAGCTTGATCGTCTCGGTAAGATCCAGTACGCCAAATCGCGGGCGCGGCGCGGGGCGTGGCTGGTCGTTCGTCTTGCACGGCTCGACCCGGCAGTTGCTGTCGGCGATCGCCACAATCTCGCGGGCAAACTCAAACCACGTACAGCGACCATGATTGGCGGCATGGAACGTGCCTTTGGCGCCCGCGTCGACCAGACCAAGCGTCATGCTCGCCAGATCACCGCATGCGGTAGGTCGGCCGGTCTGGTCGGCCACGACCTGGAGGGTCGAACGCTGTGAACTCAGATCGAGGATCGTTCGAACGAAGTTTTGGCTGTGGGGCGCAAACAGCCAGCTCGATCGGATGATGAGATGATCGCACCCAATGTCGCGGATGGCGTGTTCGCCCGCCAATTTGCTCAAGCCATAGACATTCAGCGGGCTCGGCTCTTCGTCCACCCGATATTCGCTAGACGCCACGCCGTTGAATACATAGTCCGTCGAGAAATGCACGAGTAGCGCGTCGTTGTCCCGGCAGGTCCGGGCGAGGTTCATGGGGCCGAGCTGATTGACGCGCATGGCCTCGGCCGCTTCCGATTCGGCGCCGTCAACATCGGTATACGCCGCCGCGTTGAGCACGAGCTTGACTCCGCGCAGGGCTTCACGCACCGCATCCGATTCGGTGATGTCCAGCGCCTCGGGACCGCCGAAGCCGACAACGTCAATACCCCGAGCAGCACAGGCGCTGACGAGCTCTCGCCCCAGCATCCCGCTTGCGCCAATCACGGCTGTCGTCGGAGTGTTCATGTGTCGTCGCTGTACAAGTGAGTCGATCCGAAAGTCTGCACTGTTCTCGAGTGGAGTAAGGATAGGCCAGGAAATACGAGGCCGCGGCGTCGAACGCCTCATCGGCACAAGGCCCACCGCTGGTCCAGCCCGATCAGCGCGCAGCCAGCTTGGTCGCCTTGCTGCGATATCCTTCGGGATACCGCTTGTGCCACTGCCAAGCGGTCTGCGCGATCGCTTGAATCTCCGTGAAATGGGGCTTCCATCCAAGCCTCGACATGATTCGGCTGGGGTCGGCGACCAACGCGGGGGCATCGCCGGGCCGACGATCCACGATCTCATAGGGAATGCGCGAGCCGACCGCCGACTCGCACGCCGCGATGACTTCAAGGACTGAGTTGCCCGTACCGGTGCCGATGTTGTAGACCGCCCCCCGCCCGGGCTCCGTCACGCCGATGGCGAGCAGATGCGCCTGGGCCAGGTCGTCGACATGAATGTAGTCACGAATACACGTGCCGTCCGGCGTAGGGTAATCGTTCCCGAACACGAGCAGCTTCTCGCGCTGTCCCATCGCCACCTGCAAAACAAGCGGAATAAGGTGCGTCTCGGGATCGTGATCCTCGCCATGTTCGCCGTCGGGCGAGGCGCCGGCAGCGTTGAAATAGCGCAACAGCGTAAATCCGAGCCCATAGGCCCGACAGAAGTCGCGGATCATCCACTCCACCGCCAGCTTCGTTCGAGCGTACGGGCTGCACGCCTCCTGCGGCGCTTCCTCATTCATGGGAACGATCGGCGACTCGCCGTACGTCGCGCACGTGCTGCTGAAGATCATCCGTTGGACCTTGGCGCTGCGCATCGCGCTGAGCAGACTGAGCGTGCCCGCGACGTTGTTGCGATAGTAATGTTCGGGGTCGTCCACCGACTCGCCCACGTAGGTTGAGGCAGCAAAATGCATCACCGCATCCGGTTTAACCGCTCGTAGCGCTTCGCTCAGCGATTCGGTGTCGCTGATGTCGCCGACGATGAGGGTGGCATCACCAACCGCTTCGCGGTGCCCCAGCGAGAGATTGTCATAGGCGACGGCCTCATGTCCGTTCGCCCGCAGCCAGCGCAAGCAGGTGCTGCCGACGTACCCTGCTCCACCTGTGCATAACACCTTCATGTTCGGTCTCTTCTCCAACGATCGCAACCAGTATACCGAACCGGCATCAGGCCAGACTACCCGGCGGATGTGTACCAATCAACACGCGCGCGACCCGCAGGTGACGGCCGCGAACGCCCCGTAGCGGTTTGGCGGATACCCACCTGCCCGGTAGTAGCTGAGGCGTAAAATACTCTCGTGAGACGCCGCCTTTCCAAGCTCGTCGTGTTCCTCCTCCTCGGCGCGATCGTCAATGTCGCCGTGGCGTGGGGGTGTGCGCTGTGGCTGCCGCTGAAGCCTGCTGAATCGTCACTGTCGCGGTTCGCAGTGACTCATGATGAAGCACCGTTCTGGTTCGTTGAAGAAAGGCAACGACGCGGTGCCCTGCGGTATTTATTTTCGGGAGTGCCGTTTGTTTTCAAGAACCCGCCAGGAATACGACTTATCCTTCCTGAGGAAAAACCAGAAGAAATCGAGCAGTTTGATCTTAGCGACGTTCCCAGGTGGAGTAGATTTGATCTGACGACTGCCCCGCATACTTATTTCCAAGAGGATAAGTATTTTGAGTCTTTTGAAGATGCGCGTGGTTGGCCGTTGGTTGCACTCTGTGCTTCAGGGAAATTCCATAATCCCGAAGTCGTGCTATATGTTGATTCCTTGATCGTCACAAGCGGCATCGTGATTGATGATCGCCCACCTACCACGATGAATTATGATGATTGGTTTGACAGGCGAGTTCTTCCTCTTCGTCCCATCTGGCCTGGGTTTGCGCTCAACACGATATTCTATGCCGTGATTGTGTGGATGATGTGGTCAAGCACGTTTGCTGCGAGGAGGTTTATGGCCCTCAGGCGCGGCCACTGCATCAAATGCGGCTACGACCTGCGCGGTGACTTCTCCGCCGGTTGTCCCGAATGCGGCTGGCGACGGGAAGATGTGCCGTAGAATGTTGCCGTGAAGCGCCGCCTATTCAAGCTCGTCGTGTTCCTACTGCTCGGTGCTGCAACCACAATCGCAACATCGTGGTACTTCG
>JACZXL010000071.1 GCA_022571635.1 Planctomycetota bacterium | reverse complement strand
TGGACGCCGCCGTCCTGATCGTCCGCGCCAACCAGGAGCAGCGCGGGCTCGTGGCTCGAGTGATCAATCAACTGATGGACGCAAACTGCGAGCAACTGGGAGTCATCCTGAATCGTCCGCGGGGAACCGCTGGAGGCTACTTCAAGAAGAACTTCGCCGCCATGGCGAAGTACAGTTCAGCATCGTCAGCGGCGTGAGGTGCATCCCGGCCGGCGCGCGGGGGGGCAGCGACCACGCCCCCGACGGTCACCGCCGCCGTCGATCCTGGGCCGCCGTATCGTGGCCTCGCCTCGGGCCGGCTTGGCCGAGACGCCGCCTGGTCCCGGACGTCCGGCTCCGGCCACGGTCGCGCGGCAGGAGACTTCATGCCATGACCCCCACATCCCCGAAGCGCGTCTCATTGGTCACGGGTGGGGCCGGCTTCATCGGGTCGCATCTCGTTGAATACCTGGTGCGCCGAGGCGACCATGCGATCGTGATCGACAATCTCGCCACCGGCCGGCGCCGCAATCTGGGCCGCGTCCCGGAGCGAGACCTGACCTTCATCGAAGCGGGCGTATCTGAGGCCGTCCGCGATCTTGACCCAACAAAGATCAGTGAAATTTACCACCTCGCCGCCGCGGTCGGGGTTCGATTGGTGGTCCAAGACCCCATTCACACGATCGATACGAACGTGTTGGAGACGTCGGCAATCCTCGACTTCGCCACCGCCGGGATGACGCCCACGTTGATCGCGTCAACGTCGGAAGTGTACGGCAAATCAACGCGAACTCCCTTCGCAGAAGACGATGACGTGACGTACGGGCCGCCGACCCAGGCCCGGTGGGCGTACGCATGCTCCAAAGCGATCGACGAGCATCTTGCCTTGGCGCATCATCGGCAGCAGGGATTGCCGGTGGTTATCGCGCGCTTCTTCAACATTGTCGGTCCGCGCCAAGTCGGCCGATACGGAATGGTGCTGCCTCGATTCGTGGGCGCCGCCCTCGCCGACAAGCCGATTCAGGTCTACGGCGACGGCCGGCAAACGCGATGCTTCTGCGACGTCCGCGATGTGGTCAACGTGTTGCCGGTCCTGCTCGCTGAGCCCCGGTGCACCGGCCGGATATTCAACGTGGGCAGTGATCAACGAATCGAGATCGGCGAACTGGCCGAGCTTGTGCGCACGACGCTCGACAGCACCTCGACGATCGACCACCTGTCATACGATGAGGCGTTCGGTCCAAACTTCGATGATCTGCGGCATCGCCAACCGGACCTGACACGCCTCCGTCAGGTGACCGGGTTTACGCCGACCACGCCGTTGTCCCAGACGATCCGCGATCTCGCCACCGAGCTGGGCAGCGATCTTCCCTCGCTGGAGTCGACCGCGTGATGTTGGTCGTGTTGGCCCAGTTGGATCCGGCAGGAACTCTAACAGGCGATCTCGAGCTGTTCGCAGATGAGTCGCAGTCGTTTGCGGCCCCGGCCATGGATCTGTTGAACAGCTACGCGCTGATCTTCATCGTGGCGTTTATGGTGACGTTGCTCATCACACCGTTCGTGCGCCGATTCGCCATTGCTGCCGGCGCAATCGACCGGCCGGATGCGGCACGAAAAACGCACCCCTATCCAATCGCGAAGTTTGGCGGCGTGGCCGTGTTCCTCGGACTGATCGTCGCCATCGGTACGGGTTATGTGTACATGGACGGCGTGGCGGCCAACTATCGTCCGCTGCCGATCGCCATCGTGCTGGGGATGGTGGCGATCATGTTCACCGGGTTGGCCGACGACCTGTGGGGGTGGGATCCGCGGCTGAAGATTGCCGGCCAGCTCGTCGCGGCCGCCGCCTTGGCCATCAACGACATCGGGGTGCGGGTGGCCGAAGGCTTGCTCAGACCGTTCATGGGCGGGCCCGACGACGTGATCGTCCTTCTCGGGTCGTTCCACGTGCTCAACGGCCACGTCTTTTATTGGATCGGAACCGCAATCATCGCCGTCTTCGTACTCGGCGGATGCAACGCCGCGAACTTGATCGACGGTCTCGACGGCCTGCTGTCGGGCGTCACCGGGATTGTTGCCCTGGGCTTACTGGCGATCTGCCTGCTTGTTGCGCCTCAAGCAAACAGCGTCTTTGAGGCGAGACAGGCTGAAGCCGTGGAGGTCGCTTCTACGGTGCAATCTCAGATCGATCGCTATGCCCAAGAGCAGGCTGACTTGCCCGGGAATTTGAGTGCGCTCGTCGCGGCCGGCTATCTCGCTGAACTGCCCCAGCCGCCCGTCGGCTGGGTGTTGGCCTACGACGACGGTCGTGGCGAAGTTTCCGCGAAGGACGACCGGACAGCCGCGGCGGCGAAGATTGTGCAGACCGTGCGGCGTAGGGTGCAGCAGTACCGCGACGATAAGGGCCACTTCCCCCGAGAGATCGGGACGCTGGTAGAGGCGGGTTATCTCACCGCGACACCCCAGATGCCGGTGCAGTATCCGCTTCGGTACAATCCGAACCTGGGTCAAGTGACCGCACCGTTAGAGGCGGCCACACTCGCCGGCGCGCGGATACTTCTGTGCATGGCTCTGTTGGGAGCCGTGCTGGGGTTCCTCCCGCACAACTTCAATCCCGCGTCGATCTTTCTGGGCGACTCAGGAAGTCTGCTGCTGGGCTATCTGTGCGTTGTCATCATCCTGATGCTTGGGGAACAAGGGGCGACCCACCTCGTCTTCGCCGGGCTGATCGTCTTTTCCGTTCCCATCATGGATACAACGCTGGCGATCATCCGGCGGTGGCTGGCCGGCACGCCGATGTCCGCCGGTGATGATCAGCACATCCATCATCAACTCAGACGTGCGTTGGGCGGGGTCAAACGCGCCGTCTTCGCCGTCTACGGGATGGGATTTTCGTTTGCGATCCTCGGCGTGGTGCTCGCGGCGCTCGTCCTGAAGACGGACCTGCGCGTGCGCGTCATCTACGCAATCGCACTCGTGCTGTTCGGCTTTATCGGTCTCATTGCCGTCAAGGCGGCCCGGCGTCAGCACCATTACGCCGTGTCGCAGCCGCCGCGATTATCGAAGACTCAGCCGTCCCCCGAACCGACGTCACAGCCGTCAACGCCCGCTTCGACCCGCCAGGAGGAGAACCTTCGCGGATAACATCCCAAGGCGCATCGCTACCAAAAGAGGATCCAACGCCGCACAAGTGTTTGACCAAGATGAGTGCACCTGCCCGAACCAGCGTCCTTTTCGTGTGCATGGGGAATATCTGCCGCAGCCCCCTGGCCGAAGGCGCTTTCCTGCACAAGCTGAACCAGCGCGGCGTCGCCGACCGCTTCACAGTTGATTCCGCCGGGACCGGGAATTGGCACGTCGGCGAGCGCCCGGATCGACGGGCACGAGAGATCGCCCAGCAGCACGGCATTGTCCTTCCCAGTCGTGCTCGTCAGGTCACGCGCGAAGACTTTCAGCGCTTCGACCATCTCATCTGTATGGACGAAACCAATCGCGAGGACCTCCTAGATCGGGGAGCGCCGCAAGAGAAGCTGCGGCTGCTCCTGGAGGCAAATCCAGCGTCTGAGCTTCGAGAGGTGCCCGATCCGTACTTCGGTGGCGATGACGGTTTCGAGACCGTCCTTCGGTTGATCGACGCCGCTTGCGACGCGCTGCTGGATGAGCTGTTGGCCGCTGTTCGATGAGCAGTCGCGAGGCGATCGAGCATTCACTCCACGAAGCCGCCCTTGAGCCAACGATCATCAGCATCCGCGATCTGTCCGGCGGCTGCATTCACCGCGTGCAAGAGATTTGTTTACGCGACGGTGCCACTGTTGTCGCGAAGACCAACTCTGCGGCGCATCTGCACATGTTTCAAGAGGAAGCCGAGGGGCTCCGTGCGTTGGCCCGGACAAACACGCTCCTTGTTCCCAAGCCGTTGGCGGTGATCGAGAGCGCCGGCGTCGCGGTGCTTCTGATGACGGCGATCGAACATGCAGCCGTGTCTCCTCGCGCCTGGACACGCTTCGGCGAGGAGCTTGCCTGCTTGCATCAGACCGAGGTCGGCCACCGCTACGGTTTCCAAGCCGACAATCATCTGGGAACGACGCCCCAACCCAATACATGGTGTGACGATTGGGTGCAATTCAACGCAGAGCATCGCCTCGGTCATCAGCTCGATCTCGCGGCCAAGCGTGGGCGGTTGGATACGAACGAAGCAGCGCGAATTCAAGCGGTTATCGACGCGCTGGAAGATCACATTCCCCGTCGGCCGAAGCCGGCCCTGCTGCACGGCGACCTCTGGTCGGGAAATGCGCTACCCGCGTGTGATTGTGCCGATGCGACTGAGCGCATCGCCGTGATCGATCCGGCCTGCTGCATCGGCGACGGGTGGGCGGACATCGCCATGATGAAACTCTTCGGCGGTTTTCCGGACGGTTGCTTCCAGTCGTACGAGGCGAACGTGAGCGACCGCGCCCAGATCGACTCGCGCATCGCGGTGTACCAGCTTTACCACGTGCTGAATCACGTCAACCTCTTCGGGCGAAGCTACGCCGGCCAGGCAATGGCGATTGCCGGCAGTCTCGGCGGCTGACGTATTATACGAATCGCAAATAATTCCCGTGCGTTTCGCGGGTGCCATGCTTCATTCCCGACGCGTCGGGATGAAGCATGCTTTGCCCTATCGGGTCAAAGCATGGCACCCGCCTGCGGATCAATGGTAATGCCTATTACTGTTCCGCCCCTTCGGATCGGCGCAGGGTGGCGATGTGCCCCGCGTCGAAATCACCAAACGATGATGTCGATTCGTCAACCCAACGAACTGTGATGTTCTGAATAATGTGCGCGTCGCCGAGGCCGAAGTGAACGCGCGGGTCGTTCGCCGAGCAGTAGCTGTACGCGGTCTGCACATCGCGCCGCATGGTGCGGCCGTTCACGACGCCGGTGACGACCGCGCCCAAGGCATCACGGCCATGCTCATCCAGCACACGAAACATGATCCAATGCCCTTGGTCGCGCGCTTGATTGGCCAGGAGATAGACGGGCCCGTCGCGGTTGACAACGACGATGTCGATGCCGCCGTCGTTATCGAGATCGCCGAAGGCCGCGCCTCGGCTGTTGTGGGCGAGCATCGGAACGATTCCGCCGCGTGGCAGGACCTCGGCAAACTTGCCGGACCCGACGCCGCGCATAAGCACGTTGGGTTCCGCATAGGGATCCTCGGAATACGCGGGGTCAGCTCGAAGCACACGGCCGTTGGCTTGATAGATATCGAGCTGGCCGTCGTTGTCGTAGTCGAAGAAGCCGGCCCCGAAGCGAGTGAAGCCCCGACTGAGTCTGCCTAACCCCGCAGCCCCGGTGATGTCGGCGAAGTAGCTTCCTTCGTTGCGAAAGAGACTGTCGGTCTCGCCGCGAAGATTGACGATCAGCAGATCGAGGTCGCCGTCGTCGTCGATGTCGGCCGAACCGATTCCCATGCCGCCTTTGGCCTGGCCGGCCTCGTCACGGGCACAGCCCATCGTCAGCGCTTGGTTGACGAAGCGCCCGTCGGCGCCGTTGATCCACAGCACGTCCTCCACGCCGTCGTTCGCGACGAAAATATCCAGTCGGCCGTCGTTGTTGTAATCGCCGACCGCGACGCCCAATCCGTTGCCGACCGCCATCGAAATGCCCAGCTCGTTGGTCACATCGGTGAACGTGCCATCGGCGTTGTTGCGATACAGCGTGTCCTTGGTCGGCGCGAGGTACTCAAGCGGCCCGCAATAATCGGGCGCACCGGCGGCGTCCGTACACTGTCGTTCGCCCGCCACGGACCAATGAATATAGTTGCAGACGAACAGGTCAAGGTCTCCGTCCGCGTCGTAGTCAAGGAACGCTGCGCTGGACGACCAGAGATCGCCTCCAACGCCCGCTTCGTCGGTGACGTCGACAAAACGGCCATTGCCCTCATTGCGGAGCAACGTATTGCGGCCGACGTTCGTGACGTATAAATCCACATCGCCGTCGTTGTCGTAGTCGCCGGTGGCGACGCCCATGCCGTAGCCGCGGTCCTCGGCGCCGCTGTCATCAGTGACGTTCTCGAACGAGCCGTCGCCGCGATTGCGGAACAGTTGATTTCCGGCCGGTTCCCGCGCCGGTTCGACGATGCGGCCCGACTGGACCAGATACACGTCCAGATCGCCGTCGTTGTCCATGTCCAAGAGTGCGACGCCGCCGGCGGTAATCTCGGGGTTGAGGTACTGGTCATGATGACCGGAGTGATGAGTGAACACCAAACCGCGGGCCTGCGCTGTTTCGACGAACGGTGCGGGTGCGACTGGCTCAAGGCCTGTGGTTTCCGGCGATCGTTCATCACTTCCGCAAGCCGTCAACAGGAGCCCGACGATCACAAAGCAGACCGCGTGCAGGCTGAACTGAATGCGGTTCCGTTTCGGTTGGACGATCACGGATTAGTTCCCCGGCCGATTGGGTGGCGATTCGCGTGGCGAAGTCGGCGCACTTTCATTGATGTTCAATCGCTTTCTCGCTTCGGCAAGGGCGGGGTGATTCGGTTGCAGTTGTGCGACTGATTGCAGTGCGGCTTGGGCCTGCCCGGTGCGGCCAAGCGCAACATAGGCGTCCGCAAGCGTGAAATAGGCCTGGATGAAGTACGGTGCGCTGGTGAGAACCTGTTCTAACACGTCAAGGGCCTCTTCGTTTCGCCCCAGATCGTACAGGATCACCGCGGCGCTATGCAGCCACTGTGGCCGCGCTGGGTCCAGACGCGCCGCTTCATGGAATCGACTCAGGGCAAGCTCCAACTTACCGTGCTGTTTGAGAAGGCTGCCATGAAGCCCAACCGCCGGCCCGTATGATGGATTGATCACGAACACCCGATCAAGGTGCTGCTGGGCGCTTTGGAGCAGGGCTGACCGGATCGGTTCTTCGGCCGATTCACCTTCCAACAGACAGTTCATCGCCAAGTTGTAGTCGGCTTCGAAGTATGTGTTGTTGCGCTGTTTGGCTCGCAGGAATTCCTTTGTTGATTCCTCTAGCCGGCCTTGCGCACGGTAGATCACGCCAAGATTATTCGGAATGACCGCATCGTCGGGGTAGTATCGGTCGAACGAATGCAAAAATCCGATCGCCTCGTCGAATCGCTGCTGCAAGACAAGCTGCTTGGCATAGTCGAGCTTCGCCTCCTGTCCGGCTCGATGTTGGTTGACGGTATTGAGCCAGGAATCGTGATCCTTGGACGTGATCGTCCGGCTGTGTTGCACGAGGCGCTCCGCCCGCTCGGTTTGCCCCATGCGCTGATACACAGCGCCGAGCAATTGAAACGCGAGCGCGATCTGGCCATTGGGTGCGTTGGTGACCTGATGAAGAATCTCGCGCGCTTCGTCGAGGCGGTTCGCCTGAAGCGCCAGTCGCGCCAGCCCGATTGGTGCGTGCGGATCGTTCGCGTCCAGCTCGATAGCGAACTCAAATTCACGTCGCGCCTCATCCAACTCGTTGAAGTCAATCAGCCACTCGCCAAGTCGACGATGTGCGGGACCGTATGAACCGCTTACCGCAATTGATCGGCGCATCGCCTCGACCGCGCCGTCCAGATTGCCGCCATACGACCGAACAATCGCCAGGAAGTACCAGCTCTGAACGTCCTGTGCGTTCATTGAGATCGCTTGTTCGTAGCACTGCGCCGCTTCAGCGAGCATGTAGTTGGCTTGGTAGACCATCGCGAGCTTTACCCACCGCGCGCGGATCGATCGATCTTCCAGCACGGCTTTCGTGGCGCTGGTGATCGTGCGGGCAACATCAGGATCAGCATCGGCGCGGATCGTGAACACCGGCGGATCGGGCAGCGCCGGTTCAGACGAGCGCGTGACGACAAACACAACGGCCGTCACGATCGCCGCCGCCGCCGCACCTATCAGCCATACACGCCGTCTCATCTCATTCAAGCGTACGGCGACGCGCTGCTTGGAGCAACAACAGGGGGCTCCGATGAAGACTCAGGGGCCGTCCACCGAGACTGTCGCATGTTCGGCCTGTTACCAGTTATCCGCTGGATCGTCGTCATCGAGGTTGATCGTGATCATCGACTTGATATTGCCCTCGTGCTGGATAGCGTGAGCGGCAATAACCACGGTCGAGAGGATCAACAGACCCAACCCCATCCTGAACCGACGTCCTGGCCGGGGCGAATCATCGTCACCTCGCGCCAAGGCGCGGGCAGCGTTGCGCGCCAGCACCAGCGATGTCAGGAAAGGCGTAAAGCCGAGCGTGCCGACGAGGAGAAAAAGGCCGATAAGGCTCAGCGGGAAGATCGTCACTCCGATCAATGCGGCAACGACAGCTCCACCGAGCATGATGCCGCCGACAGCGTCGCGCCATCGGCCGAGTTGTTCCCCATATTGAAGCCATATTCCGAGGGCGATGAGTTCGACCGCGAGACCGGTATACGCAAACCATCGCAACTCGCTGAGCATTCCCTCATCCAAGAACAGGCCCGAGCCCTTGAAGACGATCGGATCGAAGATCATGCACACGACCGGCATCACCAGACCGAAGATCACGTCGAACACGCGCTGTCGCCGCGTCGCTGGTGCGGTAAACTGTCTCACCCAATAGTCAGTCGGCGAACCGGATTTCGGCAGATGGGCGACCCGTCGCCAGGTTGTGCACACGACTTGGATATCAAAGTTCTCGCCGCACTCCGGACAGTTGCCGACATCAGCGAGGCCGCGTAGAGGATGGCGGCATTGGGTGCAGAGTTGGAACGCATTGGCCGCCAAGGTGCGGCGCAACCGACGTATCGCCAGTACATGCAACACGATTGATCCCCCCAGAATCAACCAAGCCAGAACGTACAGCCCTACCGTGGGGATGATCCCACTATCAGCCAACGCAAAGCCAAAGGAGAATACTCCGAAGAAAACCCAGGCGAATATGGCGCAGGTAATGACCGCACCACGGTTTTCGGCAAAATGTAGCCTTACCTCACTCAATCCGGCAGGTTGATCCGGGTGTCGTGTATCCATTCGATCCCAACATCTCGACTACGACGGCGATGCCGAACCAGTTCGGCACTTTCGGATGAAGGGCTGCAACGCTTGGAGGAACTCAGAGGTACGTGCGATCGCCTCACCCGTTGTGCTGAGCGAAGTCCTTCATGAACTGGGCCAGCGCTTCGCAACCTGCCTTGGGAAATGCGTTATAGATCGAGGCTCGCAGTCCGCCCGCGGAACGATGGCCCTTTAGGCCGGACATGTCGCTGGCAAGCGCTTCCTCGATGAACTTCTTATCGAGATCGTCGTTGGGGGTGCGGAAGGTGACGTTCATCAGCGAGCGTGAATCCGGCCGCGCGACGCCTTTGTAAAACCCACCGGAGGATTCGATGGTGTCGTAAATGATCGCAGCCTTCTTCCGGTTTCGATCGGCCAGTGCCGCCAGCCCGCCTTGATCCAGAATCCATTTGAACACCAAACCCATCATGTAGATGGCGAACGCGGGTGGGGTGTTGAGGCGCGATCCCTTCTCAACGTGCTTGCGGTAGTCGAGCATTTGAGGCAGGCCGGTGTTCGCGCCGTTAAGAAAGTCCTTGCGGATAATCACGAGTGTACACCCCGCCGGGCCGAGGTTCTTCTGCGCGCCGGCAAAGATCAGCGTGTGCTTGCTCACCTCGATAGGCCGACTGAGAATCTCCGAGCTGGCGTCGCAGATCAGCGGGGCCGAACTGGAAGGCGTGCTCGGGTATTGCGTGCCGTAGATCGTGTTGTTCGAGCAGTAAAACGTATACGCAGCCCCATCGCTGGCGTTGATCTCCTCAGCGGCCGGAACGTGATCGAAACTCGACTGCCCGCCGTCGAAGGCGACATTCACGTTGCCGAACAGTTTGGCGTCGGCGATCGCCTTCTTCGTCCACTCGCCGGTGTGGAGATAGTCAGCCGTCCGATCCGTCTTGAGAAAGTTCATTGGCGCCATCGCGAACTGGAGTGACGCCCCGCCTTGCAGGAACAGCACGGCGTAATCGTCGCTGATATCGGCGATCTTCCGACAATCCGCCTCGGCCTCGGCGATGATGCGGTTAAAGACCTCGCCACGGTGGCTGTGCTCACAGATGCCGATGCCGCTGCCGAGCACGTTCCAAATATCGACCTGCGCCTGCCGCAGCACCGCCTCGGGAAGTACAGCCGGCCCGGCGGAGAAGTTATAGATGCGCTTCGAGCCGGACTTCCGCTCGGCAACGGTAGGGGTCGTGGTCGTACTCATCGTTGGTAGCTGCCGTTCGTGATCAACGGTCAATCGGTGATGCTGGTGATATTCACACTCAGCACGTTATCGTTGGCGCGGATGGCGTTGATTTCTGATTCGTCGGGCAGGTCGTCGAGTTGAATGCGAGCGCACGCGGCCTCCGCCCCTTCGTAAATGATGTTCTCCATCTCCTCGACGTTGATGTTCGCCTGGCCCAACGTGTAAAAAACGTGCGCCAAAACGCCCGGCTTGTTGAGGTGCCGCACCGTGAGCAGCGTCGTGGCCGTGGTTGAGGCCGCTCGGTTCACACAGTTCGGCACCACCCCCGCGCTCATGTACGAACGAACGACGCGCACAACCTCGTCGGCGACCGCTTGCTGGGCCTGGTCGGTGGCAGCGCCGATGTGGTGCGTGCCGTAGACGTTCGGTTCGTTGACGATCGGGTCGGCGAAAGTCTTATCAGCCGCGGCCGGCTCCGTGGCGTAAACGTCGAGCCCCGCGCGAACGCCTCGCTCACGAATGGCGGTCGTGAGCGCCGTCTGATCCACCACGCTGCCCCGGCTGGTGTTGACGACGTACGCCCCGTCCTTGAGCGCAGCACAGAATTGCTCGTCGATGATGTTCTCGGTGTCCGGCGTGGCGGCGATGTTGATCGACACCACATCCGCCATCTTCGCCAGGTTGATGAGGTTGGAGCAGTACGCCACGCCGAACTCGTCCGCCTTTTCCTGCGTGAGGCTGCGCGACCAGGCGACGACGTTCATGCCGAAGGCCCGCCCACGCGTGGCCACCGCCTGGCCGATGCGGCCAAACCCCACAATGCCGAGCGTTCGCCCGTACAGTCCCGCCGCCTTGGCGTATTCCTTCTTGTTCCACTTCCCTTCCCGAAGCTCAAGCGTTTGGTCGGGTACCCGGCGGTCGCAGGCGAGAATCAGCGCCCAGGTGAGTTCCGCTACCGCGATCGCGTTCTTCCCCGGGCAGTTGGCGACGAACACACCCCGCGCCGAGGCGGCTTTCACGTCGATCGTGTCGTAGCCCGCCCCAGCTCGAATCACCAGACTCAACTTCTTCGCCGCTGCGAATGCCGACGCCGGAACCTTTGTCGAGCGAACGACGATCACGTCCGGGTCGTGCGCGCCGACCGCTTCTGCGAGATCATCTGCGGTAAGTGTGGGTTGAAAGTGAACTGTGCAGCCCAGCGCCTTTAGCCCGTCGATGCCCGCCTGCTCGAACTTGTCCGCGATCAGCACGCCAAGCCCCGCCGTTCGGCTGGTCGCCGTCGGCCCACCCGTCTCGCGGATCGCCGTGGAAGCGGAGCTGCTGGCCATCATCCTTCTAGTGTATCGCCCCGAGCCAGCCCCCGCCTCTCAACGCCCTTCTAGAGTAGTTACGTGGGTTTCCACGCCCTCAGAAGGCCCAGCCCACCGAGTCGAACGAAGGCTCCAGGCATCAAGAGATCCGTAGCGAGCCGCCGCGTCCTCGCGAGCGGTCTCGCACGAACTGCACAACCCGATCCGTCGCGCAATCCCTCACGTCCTTCCAACACCGACAAAGCCGCTGGCGAGGTCGCCGCGGCTCGCTCCTTACGCGTATCCCCTGAAGCCTCCTGTTTTGCTCGCTGTGGCATCCGCAGCGAGCCGCCGCGGCCACGCGGCGTTCCGCCTCCAAACACAATCACACACCCCCCCCGGCCAGTTTCATCCCCAGTGGCTGGCCGGGGTTCTCACTGGAGGCCACCGCTGGGCGCTGCGCCGTTGGCGAGTCCCGGCTTGTACGAGGCAGTGTACGAGTTGGGCTTGCTGGTTGGGGTGGGGTGGGAGGTTTGTTAGACTAAGGAGGGAGTCATCGCGATGCCGGACGACAGTCAATACGATTTCAAAGATCCGCTTCATCTCACTCATGAGGAACAGGAGTGGGAAGCACAACGTGTCGAGTCGTGGTTACAGCGAATGACCGATGCTGAGCTTCGGTTAGCTAGGGCGCGGTTGGCCGATCTTGTTGAAGCAGGATGGTGCCCGGAACTATGTACGTTGCGTGGCAAACTGGTTCATGCTGAGATTCAGAATCGCGAAGTACCACCTCAGAAGCGGAGGGGAATCTTGAAGAAGTTGTTCGGTGTAACACGACGAGACGACGAAGCGGTCCATCGACCATACATACAGGCAGTCACAAACTGGCTTCCGGATGGCGTGGGCGAGTCGTTACCAGTTCCCCAGGAACTACCAAGCCACACAAGCGACGAAACATGAGGGAAGAAAAGTGTGTCCGGATTGATTTTCTTGGCCGCAACGGTTCCAACAATTCATCCTGACACCTTTGCTGCCCCCGCCTTAACTTGAGTCTCCAGGTGTTCTTGGCACGACCGGGTACTTCGTGAAGAATACAGTATTGATCTGCCGGTGAGGAATGGCCTCAACCGACAAGAAAGCGTACCTCATGACTATTGTGGCGCGGCTTGCCATTCGGGATTATCCAACTCTTATTGGCGACTTGCTCCTGTCCGGTCCCGAACTGCCTGGATTTGCGCCCGCACTCCCCACGGTGAAAGATGTCGCCGCACGCTTCCCGCCGGGATCGAACCCGGTGCCGCGTGCGACGGGCCAGAAGATCGCGATGATTACTGACCAGCTTGTGGTCGGCTGGTCGGGGCAGCTCGGCACGGCGAGGGACGTGATCTGCGAGCTTCGGCGCAAGAGCGCAAGCGCCACGTTCACCATGGCCTCGTTGAACCAGCATTTCGACTCGCTGAGCCCGGCCGTCTGGAAGGACATCGGGCTTTTGGGCTTTATCCGCGACCCCAACGGCATCGCTCAGTTCACGCGACACGCGGAAGAAGTGAAGACGACGCTGTTCGGGAATGTGGGTCTGCTCGGCAGCGGGTGTGCCGACGTGGAACAGTTCTTAACGGGACTCAAGCAGCTGCCCAATGGGATGGAAAGGAAGATGAATGCGCTGGAACAGTCGCTTGGGTTTGCGTTACACCTCACCGGCACGTTTCTCAGTCTCGAACAGATGACGGCGGAGAGCATCAGCAAGTACTACGGGGCGGGGTACGAGATCACCTCGCTGATGGGAGAGAGATTCGAGAAGATGGGCGATGTCACCTACATCTTCTGGAAGGCGATAGCGCACGACGGCCAGCCCCGGCTGGACAAGCAGCCGATGCAGCTGTTCCGGTATGCCTACATCGGAGATATGCTGGTCATCCGCGCGTTTTCCTTCGAGGGTTCCGCGCAGTCGTTGAGAGCGCGGGACGATTTGCACTACGTCACCCCTGTCTATCGGGACGCGACGCCGACGGAACAGTCCTGGGTGGATACCCCGGCAACCGCCCCCGCACCGGCACTCGATGCCCCTTGGCTGTGTAACTACATTTTGACCACGTTGCCGAACGACAAGGTCGGCATCCTGACGCTCGTGTGCCTGAAGGGCCAGAGTGACGACAAATGGGTGAGGATCACAGAGACGCCGGTGGGGACCGATGTGCGAATCGAGATTGAAGTGTCCCAGGAGTTCCTTGATCTCGTCGGCAGACAGATCGGCGAGCAACTGAAGACGACGTCATGAAAGGAAACGCTGTCAGGATGATCTGTTTGAGTCCTTGCGCGGCTCAGAACGACACCAGCACGGCCGTCCGTCGCTTCGAAGCCCGCCATGCGTGCGTTTGAGGATTGGCCGAAGCGGGAGAAGAAGGCTTGAGGCTTGAGGCGTTTCGACGTTTCGATGTTTCGGCCCCGATGGAATCGGGATCTCCGCTGCGCTTCGACGTTTCCTTGCCGTGTCACCCGGACCTTCCTCTCCCGATCGAATCGGGATCGTCAGGTCCGGCTTCCCAGTTCTATCTGTGTTCATCTGTGTTCATCTGTGTTCATCTGTGGCAAAAGAAGGCTTGAGGCTCGGGGTTGGCGAACGGATGACGGCTGACTCTACGACCAACGGCGCCGCTCAGAGAGCGGCCGCTAAACGGGGTGATGCCTTGGCGCCACGATGCCTTGGTCCCTCAGTACT
>JACZXL010000070.1 GCA_022571635.1 Planctomycetota bacterium | reverse complement strand
AAGTAGGGGCTTCTGTGCTGTTCAACAGAACGAAGTATTGTTCCTTGAAATTCTTCAGACTCTTCTCTAATTATCTGTGTTGTTTTCATATTGTTGTGGCAAAAATTGTCTTTATAATATTGGAGAGATTTATTGACTAATAGTTTTCTGTTCCAAAACTGCAAGCGATCTCTCCACTTTCTTCGCGTATACTCCTAATAACAGAAGTAACATCTTTATAGCTTACATGCGAAAATCCCTCAATGAATAATTTTGACAGTAAATAATAATCTAAATTATCCTCTGTCATGGAGTTCTGGCCAGTAATAGAATTATACCTCTGAGTTATTCTAGGATCGCCCACTGCTCTGTCAAAATATGGGTGAACCTGAAGAGGTTGGCTGACGGCAACTTCTATTGAACCGAAAAGTGCGATTGCAACCACGCAAAGACGTGAGTGCCAAATGTATCGCACAACGGCTACGAGCGATGCACAGGATATTCGCCAAGTCATCATCATCGCTGTCCGTAGTCCTTTCTGCTGAGAAACTACCTGAAACGCCTCGAGTCATCATACTCACTTTTGGTCATGGATGACTGAAAAGGAAAGCGTCCGACGCTGAAGGTCCCTTTCCGACCCGCCCCGAGCATGAAGCCAGACATTGAGAGGTGCTCAGCCCCTACACCACCAGAAACAACGCCTCCCCTCAACCAGCACACAAAAAGAACCGCGGCGACCAAAGTCGCCGCGGCTTGAAATCGCTCGTTGATTGAACTCGGCTCAGGCTGCCCGACGGCGAGTCCCCGTGTTCCGACGGGTGTTGCCGCGGCGTTTGCTGGCGTTGGTGCCAACCAGACGCAACTTGGATTTGTTGCTGGTTGTGCGGCGTTTGGCGTTGGTCTTGGGCGCGGTACGCTTGGCGGTGGTGCGACGCTTGGAAGCGGTGTTCTTGCGAGTGTTGGCTCGACGCTTGGCGGTTGTCTTCGGGCTCGAACGCTTCGCGGTCGTGCGCTTGGCCGAACTCTTGCGCGCCGTCGTGCGCTTGGCCGGGCTCTTGCGTGCCGTTGTGCGCTTCGCCGCGGTGCGACGCTTGGTGGCGCTGGTGCGCGATGTCGTCCGTTTGGCGGTCGTGCGCTTGGCGGGACTCTTACGAGCGGTGTTGCGCTTCACCGTGCTGCTCTTGCGGACAGGGCTCTTACGAACTGTCTTACGCTTCGCGGCAGGCTTACGCGCCGGGCTCCGCTTGGCGGCGGTGCGCTTGGCCGGGCTCTTGCGAGTGTTGTTCTTGTTTGTGGTGCTCTTGCGAGCGGTGGTGCGCTTGGCAGCAGGCTTGCGCCCAGCCGTGCTCTTACGCTTGGATGTCTTGCTGGCTGTCTTGCGGGCTGTCGTCGAAGGGCGCTTGGCCTTTTTTGACTTGCCAGAGGTGGTACGCTTGGCCGAGCTGTGCTTCCGGGCCGGGCTCTTGCGCGTCTTCCTGCTGTTCGTCCGCCTGGCGGATCCTGACTTCGTGGGCATCTTCTGTTCTCCGTTCGTTCCCAGTCGGAGCGATGGTTGATGACCAACTCCGAGCTTCATGTCGGTTGAGTCAGCCTGGGATGAGGTCCGACCCGCCCGAATACCCCACACAGCGTGGGATAACCCTCGGGCGACGTGCCAATCGGCACTCCAGGAGTGGGTAATGAGTCTTTCGCGTCAAGAAAAGATAAATTCCTCTCAGATTCGCCTTCATACCGTTCCCTCTTAAAGATCTACCATGTCTGGCACCCAAGCGACCCAGGAATCGCGCCGACGAACTACACACCTATCCATCAGACACAAGGTTCTCGGCCGCGGAGTACACATGTGAGCATTGAACCGGCATCATGGTCACCCGAATCCTGGAAAGCTAAACTCCAGGCCTAGCAGATCATCCAATGACGGCGGCGGATCCCGCTTCTTGTCAGGATCCTGCGTGTCCTGAAACAGCGCTGTCGCCTGGGCAGAAATCCCCAGTACGGCGACGAGAAGACACGCGACAGTTCTGTACGAGCGATTGTTCATAACAAGTCAACTCACTCCGGCTCGCCCGGCGGTGGATTGGCTCGCCCGCCGCGGCGTTGCAACGACTCGGCGATTTCCCGGCCAATATCAAGCAGCGCACGCTGGTGCGAGCTCAGTTCGGTCAGACGTTCTTGGCGTCGAGCCGGCTCAAGATCGGAGCGGGTGTCGATATCCCGCGTCTGATTGTAGACCTGCTCCTGCATTTCCCGGAGTAGGCGCAACTCAGCCACGGGCGGGATGAGCCGCGGCGGGCCGCCGCCCCCGCCGCCGCCACCGCCCGCTGGTTGTTGAGCGAACTCGTCCGGCGGTTGAAGAAGCTCCTCCAAAGCCTTGATCAACCGTCCAATACTGTCGGCAATGTGCTGCTGGCGATCGGTCACCTCCACGCCCACATCACCATTCAGCAGGCCCTCGGACACTCTGCGCGACAGGCGATCCATGAGCCCGTGCACATGGGCGAACACCAGCGAATCACTCAGCTCACTCGTCTGCGCTCTCAAGTCGTCCAAGCCGCGGCGGATTTCGTCCTGCGCCCGACTGAGACGTCGCGCCTCGACGAGTTGGCGTCGGTCGAGCTTCTCGTGCTGGGCGAGCTCCAGCGCGTCCGATCGCACGCCGACCTGGCGCTCAGCGAACGCCCGGTAAGCCGCGATCAGCTCTTCGCGCTGCCGAAGCACCTCTCGGTCTTCAGCCTCCTCCTGCAGTTCCTCGGCCAACTGCTTGGCCTCTTGCAAGAGTTCGAGAGCGCGATTCTCAGCGTCCTCGGCTGTGCCCGCATCCACGGGCCGGTTGCGCAATGCGATGACGGACGCGCCCTGTGCGTCAGCAGCGCGATCCAACAAACGAGCGATTCGGCGAGCTTCCTGACCGGCGGTTCGAGCCTCCACCGCGACGGACTGTGTGTTTTGATTCAGCCGGATCATCGCGCGGTCCCGGCCGCCAAAGTCGGACTCCGCCTTCGCCATTGCCAACGCGACAAGCTCGTTCTCCTGCACGGTGATCAACCGGTGTATGGATTCGATCAGGCTGGCCAGCCGACGGATCAGCTCCTCAGCGCGAGCGCGCTTGGTGTCACGAATATCGTCGAGCATGCGCTGCAGCGTCTGGCGCGCTGCCTGCTGAGACGCCTGGGCCATTTGCATCTGGTTCTGGTCCACGCGATCGGCGGCGTTGTCCATCTCGCGCGCAAGCTCGCGCTGCTCGCCGGTGTCGGCGGCGGTTTTCATGGCGGCGGCGGATTGCGGGTCCGCATCTTCAAGGCCATCGGCCCGGCGCCGCATATCCTCGATCGCTTGCCGCGCTTGGTCCGCCAGGTCGCGCTGACGCTCTTCGATGCGGTCAAGCTCGCTTCGCTGCTGGGGCGTCAGCTCGTCCGGTGATCGACCCAGCGTTTGCCGTCCCAGGGCTGCGGTGTCTGCCTCCAGTTCAGTTTGTTCTTGAAGCAGATTCTCAAGCTGGCGCGTCGCCACCCAGGTGTCCTCGTCGCGGTCCAGCAACGTGATCAGGTCCGCCAACTCCTCACGGACCTCCTGCTGGGCTTCGACGATCGGGCGATCGGCCTTGGCCGGCTCGCGAACTTCGACCGCATCGGCCCGGTCGAGGTCGTCGAACGGCACGTCACGTCCTTCTGGGTCATCGCGAGGCTCGCCGGCGCGATCGTCGCCCCGACCCGCTTCACCAGGCTTTGGCTGATCGACCGAGTCGGCCTCACGCGCTGCGGGTTCATCGGCTCGACCCCGTTCACTTTGGCGCCGCTGAATCTCCTCAAGCGCCTGATTCGCGGCTCGACCGGCATAGTCCAACAGATCACCGACCTGCTCGAATAACTGACCCAACTGCTCGTCGTCCAGACGATTGACGTCCATGCGCTGATTCAGCTGATCGACGATATCGCGCTGCGATGCAACACGTTCGGCAATCTGAGCCTGGGCGCGGTCGATCCCCGGCTGCACGCCGTCTTCGATCACATCATCCTGAAGCTCGGCCTGCCGCGTCTCGATCCGGATTGCGTTCTGACGAACGACGCCCAATTCCCTTCGAAGCTGCACGGCCAGGTCGAGCTCGCTGATGATCCGCAGCCGGCGCACAGGTGAGCGCGCCGCCGGATGGCGTTGCTCGTCTACTTCGTAGACATCCTCACCGGCTCCGTGAACGAGGACGGTATCACCTACGTCGACCTGGAGCGTTCCCAGGTCGAGTTGGGCCTCGAGCCTCGCCGTCGGTGTATTCGCCGACCGTTCGGTTTCCCAGACCGACTGCTTCGGCGCTTCGCGTTCCCCCGCCCGTTGGACTCGCGCCTCCAGGGAGACCGATGAAACCGCCACGTCGTCTCGCGCCTCGGTAACAAGCGGCACGACCGCGGTGCGAAGCACCGGCTCGTCGCTTTGGGGCTCGAGAATCGTCACGCTCGGCGGGTGGTCCTCGACGGCTTCGATCCGATAGGCGATCAGCTCGACGTTGGACAGTCCATACTCATCCGTCAGATGCAGGTTGAGCGTTCGCGTTCCCGCCAGACGCCAGCGAAGCGTCCAGCGCTGCGGGGAACCCGTCTCAGCGACACAGCTGGGCAAGCGGCCGTCCTTCCAGCCCAAAGTTTCCGCCAGCGCGCGATCATCCGTCGGCATTGGAATCGGCTTGTTGAATTGCAACGTGAGGACGAGGTCCGATCCGGCCAGCGAGGGCGATTCGGTGACCGCGCGCTCATCAAAGCCGGGGCCCAGCTCCGCTTGGGTGGGCGCAAACCACGGCGCTGCATACGACGGCGGCGTCACGGCAAGGCTGGCGCGAACGACCGCCGGCGGCGGAACGAGCTTGATTCGCTCGGTGGGTGAACGGTAGTCTTCGGTTTCAAAGTACAGCTCAATCTCGTCGGCGCTGGAGTCGACGAGCCGTTCGTGAATCTTCCCGCCTTGATGCGTCAGCACGATGCGCTGCCAGGACCCGAAACGCCCATCCGTGCGCAACCGGAATTGCGCCTCGACGCGCTGGTCGTCGTCGCCTTTGGTGACTTCGGCCCGCAGCGGCAACGCTCGACCTCGGGGATGAACATGCCGATCTCCGACAACTTGGGTCATCAACGACATGACCTCGGTGCGAGCCGGCCATTGTGTAGCGCCAAACGGCGCAAGCAATCGGTGGAGGCCGATCGCCGCCGCGTCTCGGTTCATAAGGCCAAGCGTCATGACCACCCCGAGCACGACGAGCATGATCGAGATGTCGCGCCACGTTCGCGCGCCGCGGCTGACGCCGGTCACGGATTCGCCGGCCAATCGCCGTTGTGTCTCCTGGACGCTGCGGGCCGCGAGCACGTTGGTCTCGTCCAAACCGGCGGCGGCGAACTCGACGCTCGACGCCAGCCGCCCGGCCACGGCGGGGATGGCCTGTTCGACGCGCAGGGCCAGCTGCGTCATCGACGGCCAGAAACGCAGCGCCGGGCGAAGGTATCTCCACACGGCGTACCCCAAGCCGACCGCGGCCCCGAGCAGCAACGCGAAGCGGACGGCCCCCGGCAACCGAAGCAGATAGTCCAGGGCGATGAGGGCGGTCGCCAGACCGAACCCCCAGGCCACGATCCCCGATGCCCGTTGGGCGACGAGCAAGGCCCGGCTGCGACGCCTCAGTTGGCTCAGTTCAGCGATCACCTGCTTCATAGGCCGGCTCCTGCCCCCAACTACTAATGGTATCGGCGCTGCTCTGTTCCCCGGAAAAGAGATTCAAACCTTGCCTCCCGGCGGCGAATCAGGCCAATCGGAGCAGCTTTCGCCCGATCCACTCCCCGGCCAAGACCAGCAGAATCAGGCCAAAGGCCAGCGGGCTATCCCATATCCCCTCGTTGAGCGGATTGATGGACGTGACGGCCCGATTGGGCAATAAGCCCGGCAGCTCGCTGATCTGCTCCGGCAACAGCACCCGTCCGCCGGTCTCGGCCGCCAGTGAGGCCAACAGGCGGTGATCAGTCTCCGGCCGACGCAGCTCGTCATCCGGGGCATGCACCTCCACCGGCACCCGAACGTCCAAGCCAGGCAGCGTCGCATCGTTCACGCGAACGCGGAGCCGGCCGGTGACGCCCGGGAGATGGCTGGCGGCGTAGCGCTGTCGATCGTCATCAACGCGTCTCAACTCGATCTCCGCGACAGGTTGGCCGTCCTCGGTTTCCAGTTGGACGGTGACGGTGACGCGCGACTCGTCGACGAGGCGGGCGTCGAGCAACTCGAGATCGATACGCATCGCCTGTTCAGTGGTGAGTCGGCGCGGCGTGACCTCCAGACGGACCGGGCTATCAGAGGTGGTCAGGCTCTCGCGCCCGAGCATGCGAATCAGTTGCACCCAGAACCGCTCGGGGTACAGCTCGCCCCGGCCATACCGCCAGCGCCAGATCTCGTCCGTCGCGATGTAAATGCTCTGGCCTGCGCCGTAGCGCAGGTGCATCACCAGCGGCAGCGGCGTGCCTTGGAACAGGCGTGCCGTCGTCGTGAGCACTTCAGCCGTCGGCTTGAGTCGCCCAGGCTCGATACGTTGGGCATAGTGGAGCTTCGACCACCCAAAGGCCGGATCGACCAGATCGCGCGGCCAGCTCTGCTGGGGCTCAGACGACAGGCGCAACACGCCGAGGCGGTCGGCCAAGGGCGTGGGCACCATGTTCACCGGCACACCGATCGGCGGCAGCGCCAGCGATCCGCGCATGGGCAGCAGATCCGCCAGCACCGTCCCCGAATAGGTGCTCGGTGTGTACCGCGGCCCGCCGATCCAGAGGAGACCGGCGCCGCGCTGCGCGACGTGATCCCGCATCATCTCCAACTGATCGGGGGAGAAGAACGACCCCGGCACGTCCCCGATCACGATCAGGTCGAACTGCGCAAACTCCTCCGGTGAGCGAGGCAGCCGAGTAATCGGCTGATTGCCTTCCTGGGCGAAGTCACGGTCCGCCGAGATCAGCATCACCGAGCTCTCGATCGACCTCTCTCGGATCAGCAACTCCTTGAGGTAGCGATATTCCCAGCGCGGATAGCCCTCCACGTACAGGACGCGCAGCGGGCGATCGATCAGCTCGATGACGAACGTGGCGACGTTATTGTCGGGGATGAGGTCGGGCTTGACGGTCTCGATCACGACGCGCCAGGTGGCTTCGCCGGCCAGGGTAGGCTTCGCCGTCAGCGTGACCTCGTCACGATCATCGCCCGCGGGCAGCTCAATCCGATCGAGCTCCTCGCCGGTGGAGTCGTCGATCAATTTGATCAGCGCCGCTACGCCTTGTGTGGCCGACCCCAGTTGATCGAGCTCAACGACCACGGGGACCTGATCTCGAACGAAGGCCCGCCGCGGCGCTTCGACGTGCCGAATCGCCAGGTCGCCCAACGGTTCATCAGATCCCAGCGGCACGGTGAAGATGGGAACCGCATGGGTGCGGAACCGCCTCAGCACACTTCGGTCGGGCGCGTCGGTGGTTCGGCCATCGGTGAACAGCACCACGCCGCTGACGGCGCGCGCCGCCGCGCGCTGCATCGCCTGCTCCAGCGCCGAGCCGAGCCGGGTTCGCTGTCCGGTCGGCTCGTCAAGTTGCACCGGGGAGATCGGTTCGGCCTCGGGCGACAATACGGGGGCCGCGGGCAAATTGAACGCGCCGTCATGAAACCCCAGCCACACGACTTGGCGGCTCTCGGCAAGGTCCTTCCACACGGCTGCATGCTCATCGAGCAATGACCGCAACTGTTGTTCGCGCGTGATTCGCCGTTGCGCCGCGTCAACGTCGGCGATCGTCATCGACGCGCTGCGGTCCACGAGCATCAACACCCAATCGCGCTCGACCGTTTCGCGCGGCAGTTCGAGCATGGGGCCGCTGATGAGCACGAGCACCAACGCGATGATGAGAAAACGCGCCGCCGCCAGCACGACTCGGGCCCCGCGCCGCCCCGCCAGTCGCGCATAGCTCCAACCCGCCAGCGCCGCCGCCGCCAGCAGCAGCCAGGTCCAGACCCAGCCCGGCCACGGATGCTCCCACGCCACGCGCAGACCTTGGGCGTTCTTGGGGATCACATCGATATCCAATAACCAGCGGATCCAGTCGCTGCTCATCGGATACTCCCTCGTGCGGCGGCGATGGCCCCGGAGGGCGTATGCAGGACCGGGCTCGCGATCACCGCCGACTGGCCCGAAACTGCAGCATGCGAGAACCAGCGCGCCGCCGCCGTCTCCAGCACGATCAACACGAGAACCGCCATGAGCAGCAACCCAACGATCGGCGAACCTGACTCGATGGAGCGTAGTGCGGCGGCCGGATCGTCAGCGTCAAAGACCTCCCAGGGGCCGAGCTTCGCCAACCAGTCACTGACGGCCGATTGCGGCTGCGTGTCGGTGCGGCTCGAAGCGGGATCAATGTTGACCGCGATCATTCCAAGCCGTTGCGCCGCGGTGTCGAGCACCTCGTACAGGCCGGCTCGCTCCAATGGCTGGCGGAGGCGGCCGTCGTCACCAATCGACAGCGTCGCGCCCTCCGGACCGACGAGCGTGGCCGCGGTCGCCCCGAGTGCGATCGTCGGCTGTTCCCCCACGCTGTACCGCGGCGCGGCGCGGACCGACCCCACGGCCTGTCGCAGTAGCTCGTGGAACAATGGAACCATCAAGGGCTTGGTCGGCAAGTTCGTCCAGTCGAGATCCAACGCCACCGCGACATAGATGACCGTGCCGGTCGAGACCGGTCCCGAAGCGCCGGCGTCGTCAGCACCCTGGGGCCGCGGCGTCCCCGCGATGATCATCGGCGTACCGTCGGAGAAGACGAGCACGTCTTGGGCTCGGGTTGAATCGCGGTCAATCGGCAGGACTCGGTTCACCAACACCGGGCCAAGAAGTTGCGCCAGATCGCCCGACAGCATCCGCAGCAATTCAGACGACGGCTGCTCGTCAGCAAGGCCCATGCTCGTCTCGTGGTCGACGACCTCCAGGGCGATGCGCCAGGGCAGCCGAAGGTCCGCTGACAAGCGGTCGGTCCACTGATGCACGTTGACCTGGGCGGGCGGTGAGACGACCAATACGCCCCCACCGTCTACGAATGCGCTAAGCACCGACCACCCATCATCGTTGAGCAGGTCCGGTCTGGGCACGATCACGGCATCAACCCCGCGCACATCTTGGGCATCCAACGCGGCGGGGTCCGCCTCGACCACGTCAACGGGACTTTGCTCGGCGGGCTGCAGCGCCCGGCGTATCCATTGCCCGGGGCGGAGCCGTTCGATCCCCGGCCCCGGTCCGAAGCTTCGACGGTCGACAAGCAGCACACGGATCTGATTGCGCGTCGAGACCACGGTGTGACGCTGGTCATCTGCGGTCAGCGCGTCGTCGTCGAGCACCGCGGTCAGGGCTACCGTGCGCTCACGTTGTCCGGCGAAGTTGAGCATGAAATCGACAGCGGCGGAGGACTGGCCCGCCGCCCATTGGACGACCTTCGGCTCGACCAGCGGCAATCCGTCACCAACCAGGCGCACCCGCGTCACGTCAGCGGCCAGGTCCCCGCCGGTCCGCGCCAGCCGGACCGTCACCTGCACCGATCCCTCCGCCGCGGAAGTCAGAATCAAGCCGCGCCGCGGCTCGATCGCCACCACTTGCACATTGGCGACCGGCTCCTGTCCCGCCGGCGCGGTCACCAGTATCACCGCCTCGCCAAGATCGGAAAGCGCAGCGGGTAAGGACACATCCAGCGCCGCCGACCCGCTACGGAACTCGCTCAGCAAATAGGCGACTGCGCGGTCGCGATCGGCCGGCAACTCCTTCAACGCCGCCCGCAGGATCACGGCGGCCGACGCAAAGTCCGTGGGCGCCTCGGCCGGGGGCATCGACCGCAGCAACTCTATGATTGCGGCGTGATCAGACGACGGCGGCACGACGAGTCCCCGCGCCGGTCGCGCTGCCGTCACCACGCCAACCGTATCGCCGGGCCCGAGCGACTGAACGATCGTCACCGCTTGGTCGATAGTGTTGTCCAAGGCAGTCCGGCCGTCGGAAATGACCACGCTTGACGCCAGCCCGTTATCGACGACGAGAAACACCGCCCGCGACCCGCCAAGATCAAGCGCCTTAGGCGCGTCCAGAAGCGGGCGGGCGAGCGCCGCCCCCAGCAGCGCCAACACCAGACATCGAACAACCAACAGTAGAAGTTGTTCGATGCGCAATCGTCGGCGGTGTTTCTGAAACGCTTCGATGAGGAAGCGCATGGCCGCCCACTCGATCGGACGACGACGCCGGCGTGCCAGCAGGTGAATAATGATCGGCACCGCCACGGCAATCAAGCCCGCGATCGCCAGGGCCGGCGTGACGAAACTCACGACGCGCCTCCGTCCGCAAGCCGATGCGCTGGCAACAGGTCGTTGCGGATCATCCGACCTTGCTCCGTTTTATCTGGGCGTTTCGTCGGGCGAGAAGAGAGGCCAGTGCCGGCCCCAGCGATTCGTGCGTGTCGAGCCGGTGATAATCAAAACCAAATCCGAGCGCGGTCTTGGAAACTACTTCCAGGTGCCGTGAGAGCGCCTCGAGGTACGCCTGGCGCAGCGCCCGCGGATCGATGCGCAGACGCCCCTCATCTTCGAGTCCCTCAAACGGCGCGGGTTGGGCAAATCCGAACCTCAACTCCTCTCGGTCCAGCGTTTGCAGCAGGATCACGTCGTGGCGACGATGACGCAAGCGCGCCAACCCCTGCCGGATTGATTCCACATCGTCAAACAGATCGGAGATAATCACGAACAGCGCGCGGTTGGTGATCTTCGCCAGCACCTGATCGACGACCTTGGCGAGATTGGTCTGCGCCTGCACCGGCTCAACGCTCAGCGCCGTAACGATTCGGCGCCATTGTGCGCGAGCGCTGCTGCGCGCGATCAGCGTCTTGATCTCGTCGGCAAAGACCACCAGACCGACTCGATCCTGCTGGTGAAGGCAGAGGTAGGCGATGGCGACGGCGGCGGCCGTGGCGTGGTCGAACTTGGTCCAGACCCGCTTGGCTCGGCTCGCGGCCGTGCCGCCCCAGCTCGACTTGGACTTCAGCGTGCCGTAGTTCATCGAGCCGGACGCATCGACCAACAGGATCACGTCCAGGTTCGTCTCCTGTTGGTATCGCTTGACGTAGAGCTTGTCCGATCGCCCGTACACCTTCCAGTCGAGGTGCTTCAGATCGTCGCCGGGGACGTATTGGCGGTGCTCAGCGAACTCGACCGCCATGCCTTGGTACGGCGAGCGGTGCATCCCACTCATCACGCCCTCGACGATCATCTTCGCGCGCAACTCGAACGGCGCCAGTTGCACCAGCGTTTCCGGGGCGAGGTATTGTTCCGCTCGAACGGCGGGTGTCTCGGCCATGAGCGAATCCACGAATTCCGACGGCTCGGGACCCTATTGCAGGACCGCATCCATCTGCTTTGTGGTCTCCCCGTCGGCACTGTCTACAAGGATCCGGTCCAGAAGCTCGTTCACCACGTCATCGGTCGTCACGCCGTCCGCTTCGGCATTGAAATTCGTGATGATCCGGTGGCGCATCACCGGCAGGGCCACCGCGCGAATGTGCTCCGGCATCACGTGGCTCGCGCCGGAAAGGATCGCCTTGGCCTTCGCGCCCAGCACGAGGTATTGGCTGGCGCGCGGCCCGGCCCCCCAACTGACGTAGTTCTGAACGATGTCCGGCTTCTCGCTCGCCTCGCGGATACGCGTCGAGCGAACCAGCCGCAGCACGTACCGAAGCACATGGTCAGCCACCGGAACCTGCCGGACAAGACTCTGAATCCGCAGCACTTCTTCGCCCGTCAGTACCGGGCTGACCTGCTGCTCCTCCACCGACGTCGTCTGCCGAACGATCTCCAGCTCCTGGTCCTCCGTGGGATAGTCGATCTTGATGTGGAACATGAATCGATCAAGCTGAGCCTCCGGCAGCGGGTACGTACCCTCCTGCTCGATCGGGTTTTGCGTCGCCAACACAAAGAACGGCTGCGGCAGCACGTGACGCACGCCGCCGGCGGTCACCTGCCGCTCCTGCATCGCCTCCAAGAGCGCCGCTTGCGTCTTGGGCGGTGTGCGGTTGATCTCGTCCGCAAGAATCACGTTCGAGAAGATTGGGCCCTTGACGAAGCGCAGCTCGCGCGCTCCCGACGTCTTGTCCTCCTCGATCACCTCCGTCCCGGTCATGTCCGAAGGCATCAGGTCGGGCGTGAACTGGATGCGAGAGAACCCCAAGCTCATTGACTTGGCGATCGTCGAGATCAACAGCGTCTTGGCGAGACCCGGCACACCGACCACCAACGCATGACCGCCGCAGAAAATCACCATCAGTAGTTGAGTGAGCACCTCGTCCTGCCCCACGATGACCTTGTGTACCTCCTTGCTGATCCGGTCGAAGGCTTCGTTGATCTCCCGGGCGGCGGCCGTCGGATCGGTCACTTGCACAGGTGGCTTGTTGGTCAACGGATCTGGCATAGTCGGCCTCCGATCAAGTCGCCTTCGGTTGGATACAGGCAGCGACCCGCTGGCCGCTCCCTACCCTGAGTATACTCACGGCTCGCACGGCTCCGCCCCTGCCGTCAACTTCGACACATTCCATCACCGCTGGACCAAAACCGTTGCCCGAACTACCTGAGGTCGAGAATCTCAAGCGAACCCTCGAACCGCTGATCGTCGGCGCTAAAGTCCACGCGGTCCGCCTCTTCCGCCGCGATATCGTCCGATTCCACGAACCGAGCCCCCAAGGCAGATCAATCTACGACCAACTCCTGCTTGGCCGACGGATTGCCAGCCTCACGCGACGCGGCAAACAGCTCGCCATCATCGCCGATGATGGTTCCACACTCCGCATCCAGCTAGGTATGTCAGGTCAGTTGCGGTACTTGCGCCATCGCCAGCGACTTGACCGAAACGACCATGTCCACTGCGTTTGGCAGCTCTCACGCCGGGCCACGCGTGGCCGACTCGTTTTCCGTGACCCGCGCCGCTTTGGGCGTCTTACCGTCTTCGCCTCCTTTGCTGAACTCGAATCGAGCTGCTGGGCCGCTCTGGGGCCCGAGGCGATTACCATTCGTTCCCATACACTGCGCCAGCGCCTCGGGCGCACACGCCGAGCGATCAAGTCAGCTCTGCTGGACCAACACATCATCGCCGGCATCGGCAACATCTACGCCGACGAAGCCCTGTTCACGGCCCACATTCACCCAGAATCTCGGGCAGACAAACTTGCTCACGACGCCAGCCAAACGCTAGCGAACTCGATCCGTACAATCCTTCAACGCGCAATCCTGTACGGTGGATCGACCATTCGCGACTACACCGACGCCCTGGGCCGAAATGGTTCATTTGCGTCAGAACACCACGTCTATGGTCGATCCGGCCAGTTGTGCGTTCGTTGTACCGCCCGCCTTGTATCCCATTTGATCGGGCAACGGTCAACCGTATTCTGTCCGCACTGCCAACATCTCCTAGCGTGATGGATAGCCTGTCCGGCGGCGCTTCAACGGAACACCATCAGGATCGGTACTCTTCGATGAGGTAAAGATAAAGTAGTAATAACCGTAGTAGTATGGGCTGCTGGATTGTGCGTATCTCCGGGATTGTGTCGTAGGTTCTTCGGTGGGCAGAACTTAAGCGAGTTGTCCCCTGTGGGGTGGTTGCTAATTGCTCGTCAAGGAACGTCGTTGTCTGTGTTTCGCAGGGCATCTCGTCGTGCAACCCTGACGGTGCGTGATGCCCTATGTTGAATCGGCCGAGCCGTACACGGCGCGTTTCGCCAACCTTTGAACATGACAATACACAGGGGGGAGACCTACGGTCGATGCGCGGCTACGCTGAGATGGCGAGCAATTGTCGTTCGAGCGCGTTGACGTCGTGGTCCAGGGAACCATCGCCCTGGCGTTTGGATTTGACCGCCTTGACGGCGTGCATCACCGTCGTGTGGTCGCGCCCGCCGAAATATCCGCCGATCTCCTCCAGGCTGTGTCGTGTGTGCTTGCGGGCCAACCACATGCAAATCTGGCGAGGCAGCGCGATGGATTTATGTCGGCGCTTGGACAGGAGCTCACTTGGCTTCACGCCGTAGTAACGCGTCACCGTGTCGATGATTTCCTGGATCGTTGGGAGATGGGCGTGATTCGAGCTGACCTGGTCCCCCAGGGCGAGCTTGGCGAGATCAAGGTCGATCGGCGCGCCATTAAGGTTGGACAAGCCCTGGATCTTAGTAA
>JACZXL010000069.1 GCA_022571635.1 Planctomycetota bacterium | reverse complement strand
ACACTGATCGACTTGGCCGACTATCCCCTGCCGGTCTTCGACCAGGATCGCGAGGCGGCTCAAGGCCTACCTGACAGTGCCATTCGACTCAAAACTGAATTCAAGGAGCACGATGGCTTCCTCATCGGATGCCCGGAGTACAACAGCTCAATCTCGGGGGCGCTGAAGAACGCGATCGATTGGGTGTCCCGGCCCGTGCCGGATGAGGCGCCCTTGGCGTGCTTCACGGGCAAGGTGGCGGCGATCATGAGCGCTTCGCCGGGAGCGCTGGGCGGTCTGCGCGGGCTGGTTCACGTGCGCGCGATCCTCAGCAACATCCACGTGCTGGTGCTGCCCGATCAAAAGGCGATCCCCAACGCCGCCAACGCATTCAACGACGACGGCTCACTGACCAACGCCAAGCAGCAAGAAGCGGTGATGAACCTCGGCGCCACGCTCGCACAGACCGTGGCCAAGCTGCGCTAGGTAATGAAAAACTAAAAGCCCACCTCCAGTGGAGATGGGCTTTCCTTTCATCCTCCGCCCTTCGTGAAGCGGAATCGTATCAAAGAAGACTTAGATCAGCCTCCGCCGCCTTCGCCGGCTTCGCTGGGCGCCTCGGCGTCGGAGGCGTCTGATTCGACGGCCTCGGCGGCGGGCTCAACGACCTCGGCCGCCTCACTAGCCTCGGCGGCGCCCGCGGCCCCGTCCTCCTGATCGTCCGCGACGCGCTTCGCCTTGAAGTCCATCGAAAAGGCATCCTCAATACCCAACGTGCCGGTCATCTCGTCGCCGTTGACGGTCGCGTCGTAGGCGATCTCGCCCATCTCCGAAACGAAGAGGAACTTGAGCTTATTGGTGGCGGGATCGAACGAGGCTTTGGAGATCTTGCCGCTAACGATCGGCGACTCGACCGTGCCGCGCACCCGGCCGTCGGTGCTCATCTCGAAGATCAACGTGAACTGCCTATCAGGACCGTCGTCACTGATCGCCTCAGCGATCCACTTGCCCGAGACCGGCCCGATGGTGATGGCCCAGGGTTCCTCAGCGGGTTCCTCGGCGGGTTCCTCAGCGACCTCCTGCACTTCGCGCGGCAACAGCGTGTCGGCGCACGCGAGGTTGTACGCCGTCACCGCGGCGCAGGTCGCCGATTGCACAAGATACTCGGGCACGGCGTAGCGCATGGTGTCGTGCTGCGTATGGTGGATGAAGCGGTAGTTCTTGCCTTCGCGCCCCCCGCTTCCCGATTCCATCCAGAAGAAGGCGGGGATTCCCTGTCGCCCAAACGGCGCGTGATCGGAGCCGCCGAAGCGCGACATCTTCTCGCGCACGTCAAGCTTCATCGGCAAGTCGGGGAACGCCGCCTGCACCGGCGCGATGGCCGCGGCGAGCATCGGCTCCATCGACGCGATGCAGCTCACGCCGCCTTCGTAGTTCGTCCCGCCGTCATCGACGAATACCGCCGAGATGTTGGCCTTCTCTTCATCGGAGAGATTCTTGACATACTCGCGTGAACCGAGCAGCCCCTGCTCCTCACCGCTCCAGAGGATGAAACGGATGGTGCGCTTGGGCTTGGCCCCCACCGCCATCAGTATGCGCGCCGCTTCGAGGGTTACGGCCGAGCCGGTGCCGTTGTCTTGCGTGGCCTTGGACCCCGGTCCGTCCCAACTGTCCAGGTGCCCGGAGATGATCACCACCTGCTCGGGCCATTCGGTGCCGGGAATCTCAGCAATCGTGTTGAAGACCGGGAACGCCCCCTCGACGAAACTGTGATTCAGATTGACCTCCACCTCGACTTCCTCGCCGTCGGCGAGCCGACTGTTGATCGCGTCGTAGTCGATGCGGCGAATGATCACCTCAACATCCGTTGGCAGATCGCCGAACTCAAGGTCGCGCCAACCACGCACGCCCCCGGTCCTCACGAGATCCGATCGTGCGGCGAAGAGTCGGCCGGCAATGCCCGCTTCGCGCAGCCCCTCGGTGATCTGTTGGCGCAGCTCACGGTCGGGATTGCTGTTGTTGTCGCCGCCACCGCCTCTGCGTCCACCTCTTCGCCGACGCTGCGGTTGTTTGCTCAACACCCATGCGCCGGCCAGTTGCTCCGTCATCGCTTCCAAATCACCCAGCGATGTCGGGGCTTTGACGACCTTGCCGCGCACCGGCCCCGCCGTCCCGGCTGACCACGAACGGGCTGTGAACTCGAACTCCCGCGCGGTGGGCTCGACCATCTTGGCCGAGCTGGGTCCGCGATCGAAGCGCACGGGTATCTCGCCCCACTTGTCCAGATGGGCATTGCTCAGGCCGTAGGCGGCAAACTGGTCGCGCATCCACACGTTGGCTTGCATCATGCGCGTCGAGCCGGTCAATCTCGGGCCGATCTCTTCGCTCAGATAGGTCAGGTGATCCCACACCTGAGAGTTGTTCTTGCCCTCGGCGATGATTCGAGCGATGGTGTCCGTATCACCTTGTCCAAAGGCGACGGCGGATGTCACAAGCACCGAAAGCAACACGCAACAGACTCGTTTTGTCGACATGTGGGGCCTCTTTGACGATGAAGTAGACGGACCGGCGATTGACCTGCGAGCTGCGCCTCGTCGGAGCCCGCTCCCCCGGCTCTCCCCACCACTATGGTGGACAGACGCCGCTGTGGCAAGGGTGTGGCCCGCAAGAGGGAGACTGTGGGGGAACGGGGGGTAGAATGAGCGTCCGGACTCGCCTCCCGCCGACCCCAATCCGATGAGATCACCGCGGCGGGAGCCATAACCACGGCTCTTTGAGTATGCTGAGGCCCTATGCACTACGACACGCACCAGCCCATCATTAACGACCTCGAGGCGCGGATCACAACCATCCGCGACTCTCTTTGACTACGACCACAAGCTCGCCCGCCGCGCCAAGCTCCAGGAGCAGATGAACGAGGCTGACTTCTGGAACGACCAGGCCGCGGCACAGAAGGTCATCAACCAATATCAGCAACTCAAGGCCCAGACCGAGCCTCTGGAGGAGGCCCTCGCCCAGTTCGAGGAGGCCGAGGTCACCTACGAGCTGGCCAAGGAAGCCGACGATCAGGAGCTGCTGACCGAGGCGGACGAGCAGCTCTTTGAGCTCACCAAACGAATGGACAAGGTCGAGACGCAGTCGCTGCTTGGGGGCAAGCATGATTTCCGCGCCTGTTTTGTCTACATGCAGTCCGGCGGCGGCGGCAACGAGGCGGACGATTGGGCCTCCATGCTCGAACGCATGTACCTCTACTACTGGGAGACCATGCGCTTCAAGGTCGAGCAGGTGAACCGCGTTTCAGGAAGCGAAGTCGGCATCAGCGAGGTCGTCTACCACGTCAAGGGTCCGTACGCCTACGGCTATATGAGCTGTGAGCGCGGCACCCATCGGCTGGCGCGCGTGAGCCCCTTCAATGCCCAGGGCAAACGGCAAACGAGCTTTGCCACCGTAGACGTGATCCCCGAGTTTGAGGATACCGAAGTACAGATCGATGATAACGATCTGGAGATTACTACCTTCGCGCGTTCCTCCGGCCCGGGCGGGCAGAATGTCAATAAGGTCGCCTCGGCTGTACGCCTCGTCCACAAGCCGAGCGGGATCATGGTCGTCGCCTCAACCCATCGTGAGCAAACCCAGAATCGCCGCCAGGCCATGAGCGTCCTCAAGGCCAAGCTCGAACAGTTGGAGGAGGAGAAACGCCAGGCCGAGATGGCCGAAGTGACCGGCGGCAAGGTCGGACGCGATTGGGGCACACAAATCCGCAGCTACGTGATTTATGACAACCGGGTGAAGGACCACCGCACCAACTTCGAGGACGGCAACACCCAGGCCGTCCTGGACGGTCGGCTGGAGGGGTTTATCGACGCCGAGCTCAAGCGCCGCCGCCTGGAGCGGGAGAAGGCGTCAGCCAAAGCGGTATAGCGTGACGATTCAGATGAGCATTTCCTTTGGCGTCGCCTGGTTGCTCCTCCTGTTGTTAAGCACCTTACTGCTGTTGCTTGTCTGGCGAAGCGACAAAGGCGCAAGGATGACTGGGCCAGTCTGCGCAAAATGCGGATATGAGGTTGTTCGCCTCCCTACTCCGATCTGTCCGGAGTGCGGGGCCGATCTGGAGAAGGTCGGTGTCGTTCAACGGGGCCAACGCCGCATTGTTCCCTTCATCCTGCAGCTAGCGGGCTCCGCGGGTTTGATCTTGGCCGTGTTCATGATCGTCGGCAAAACAGTGCCGCTACCGCGGCTGATGGAACGGAGCGACTACACCGCGTTTGTTCCCACAGATCAGTCGCAAACGCACTCTCTCGACATCGGAGCGACACGGCGGCGGTGGCGCATGCTGCGATGGGGCGCCTTTCCGTCTCGTAGCTCTGGTCCCAAGTCACAAATGGTTACCGTGAAATCCACCACAGCGGATGGAGCCAAACATCGTGTGATTGCCGATCTCGAAGCTCGTTCCTACACGTTGCATAGCCCTGACGGCCCCAAGCAGCGGATCGATAAACCGTTCGACATGGGGGCGGTGCTCGCTTGGCTGCGCGCATCAGGTTTGGACCTTCCTGAACGATCGCTGCATGACCAGGCGACCTTAGTAGCGCAGGCGGTCGAGTTGCGCGGCGACTCATACCGGTCCTGATTTGAGATCGCGCGCATGTTCGGCGCTTGTTAGGTTGCGCTTTTGGTGACGAGGTGACATGATCGGCCTTCATTGACAAGGAGGTCAGACCATGCATCTGGTTGAACATCACTCGTTGGAACTACTCACGGAACTAGCCAAGCGGCAGACCAAGGTCCGTGCATGGGTGCGGCTGCAAGTGATCATTCGAGCCAAACGCGGCGAGACCGCGACCCAGGTTGGGGCCGTGATGAATGTGAGTCGCCGCACGCTTCAGCAATGGGTGCATCGGTACAACACCGATGGCCTTGAGGGGCTGAAAGATCGACGCCGCTCCAACCATCGTCCCCGGCGCGCCGGGGCCCAGGAACAGCAACTCGTGCGACACCTGGATGCGGCGGCCGAGGATCCGCATGGTGACATTCGGCGTGGGGAAGATGTGCGTCAGTGGATCAACGAACACTTCGGTGTTCTCTACAGCCTCAACGGCATTTACGATCTGCTGCATCGGCTGGGCTATCGTCTTTTGATGCCACGGCCTCGACATCGCCAGGCGGATCGGCAGGCCCAGGAGGCTTTTAAAAAAACGCGCTGGATCACGTCCGGCACATCGCCCGACACCATCCGGGCAAGCGGCTGGAGGTCTGGTTCCAGGATGAAGCGCGGTTCGGCCAACAAGGCACGCTGACGCGCAAGTGGGCCCGCCGTGGTTCCCGGCCGCCGGCGGTCAAACAGACCCAATACGACTATCTGTATGTGATCGGCGCCGCGTGTCCGCAGACCGGTCAAACCGTGGGATTGCTGTCGCCGGAGTTGAACACCGCAATGATCAACCGATTCTTCGAGCAGTTCGAGCAGGAGGTCGATCCCAATGTGCACGTGGTGATGATCTGGGATCAGGCGGGCTACCACTGTTCAAAGCAACTGCGGCTACCGAAGAACCTGACCGTCCTGGCCCTGCCGCCGTATTCACCGGAACTGAATCCGATAGAGAACCTCTGGCACTATCTGCGATCCCACCACTGGTCGAACCGGAGCTACGACGATTATGACGCGTTGCGCCAAGCCGCCTGCGACGCCTGGCAAGCGACCTGCCTCGATCCGCAGATCATCAAGTCCGTGTGCAATGCCCCCTACTTGACGTCGCGCAGAGTGAAATCGTGATCGGTATCAGAGGCGATCTTCGACCTCATTGACAACATGCTAAGCCGGCGCCGGGCGGGGGGCGAGCTGCCTGCACTGCGTGTCACCGGCGTCGGGGGACGAAGCGGCACCAGCGTCACCCCGGTCAGCGATGGATGGGTTCTCGCCGGCGGGGTTCTACTCGCGGTTGCGTCCTGGGGAGCCCTGGCGTTGCTCACCGTTCGCCGCTGGCGTCGGCCCATGCCCTACCTTCATCACCCCGTGGAATAACTTCGACGGTGCGATGACGCTCCGAAAGGAGAAGACCCGCCGCGGAGCGGCGCAGCACCAACGCCCGCCTTTACCAGTGCGCGGGCGTCGTTGAGTGATACCAAGCCCATGAAACCGACCATCGCCTCTTCGGAATAACCTCCCGGAATCCCCTGGAGGCTGTGCCATGTTCGATCGACTCTTCGCGCAGGTCAGACCCTTCCACAAGTACATCATCGGGGCGGCGTGGTTCTTCGTCGGCTTCAGCCTGCTGAACCTCGTCTGGGTGGTCGGATCGAAGCTCGGCAGCCCGGCTGGGCCGACGGCGCTCTACCAGACGATTGTGGGCGACGAGACGTACCGCGCGATCGGGCTCAGTTACTCCGGCGTGATCGGGATGATGTGGGCAATGCTCCAAGGCGGGGTCATTTTCACCGCCGCCGCGGCCACCATTCTTCCGTGGCGCATCACCGACAAGCAGCGTCGCATCGCGCATGTTGTCCTGTGCAATTGGGCCGGCTTATGGACGCTGAACCTCATGTGGCTGACGAGCCTGGATCATCGGATCGATTCATACGCACAAGCTGCGATTATGGGCTTGCTCTTTGGTTGCACTACATACCGCGCTGCCTGCGGTTGGTCGGGAAAGAAGCGATTGGACTCGACCGTGCCGAGCGACGATGAACCTGCGTTTGTCGAGCAAGAGGTCCAGTTGAAGATCGCAGATCACGATCCGCTTGCCGCGGAAGATATTGGTACCTCCGAGCGAATGCGCGAGATTCCATCGTACGAGTTGCCCGCCGCCCCCGGCACACCGACCTCGGCGTGGGCGCGCTGGGTGCGTGCGACGAGAACGCTCGCTCAAAGTGGGTTCAAGCGATCCAAGCCGCTCGCCCAAGCCGGCGTGGGCAAGATTCGCGGCGCCGGCCGGCGCGTGTCCAACTACCTGCGCGCTCACGGCGTCCTGCCTCGCCCCAACCGCTCGACCGCCGCGTAGGGCCAACGCTCATAAGAAAAGGGGAAGGTAGTCATTGTTTGATTTTGATGACTCCCATCCGCTTGTCTTGCGTACAAGTACATCGATCTTCAAAACAGATGAGTGGCCAATCTATAGCCACTACTCGAAATCGTAGTCGAATATTATAGCATGTCTTTCTGCGTGCCCTACCGCATAAGTGCTTTCTCCGCATAAACCACTTAATGCACCAGTGCCGGATTCCGAAACCACGAACATGGTAACCCGAGCTATCCCGTCCTTGAAGCTACCTTGGTGCTGTAGCACGAAGCTCCCCGAACGGCCATCGATACTTCCGACCACGCGCTCGAAGCCTACGAAACTTGCCGTTCCATCCAACCGGTACATCATGAGATATTCTAGAGTTGATTTGGCTTCGATATCGCCATGGTAAACTTTCGTGATTTGCGCACGAGTAAGTTTCGGAGATCCATCGCTTTCGTCGTAGGCTTTTTCTTCCCAGCTTTTCATTTCAAATGTTGTTTTTGCACTTTTGTTCAAATCCATTTTCCTCTTTGTAGGCATAGGTTCGCTCTTTGATATTGAAGGTCTTGTGGCAGCATTTTCACGTGCTGGTGATACCGAGTCTTGCAGAAGAAGCACACTAGCAATAACAAGGTAGAGGGCAATACGCATAAGACATTCCTTTCAATTCAATTAGAGGCCAAGACAAACCCAAGTTCAGGCACCCTCGCATACGTTGCAAGAGCGTCGAATGGCCTTGGATTCACAATTCAATGGTCATTTATATCTTGGTCCGTGCCTCGTCGTATTGTAAAATCGCGACATGCCCAATCGTAGCCATGACGCAGACAAACCTACCCGCAAGACTGACACGCCTCGCGGACTTTTAGACAAAGCCTCGGGCAGCAAGAGGTTTCGACTTACGCTCTACCACCCTTCGAAGTGTCTTGCGTTTTTCGTAGAGCATTACTGGATTGTCGAATGGAAAGTACCGGACAAAGAAAGTTATCGACAGGAATCTCTTCCCCATCCTGCGGTATGTATGGTGGTAGAGAAACATCGAGGCGAAATCTTTGGCGTGGTGGATGCCAGGTTTGTGAAAGTACTTGAAGGCGAAGGACGAGTTTTTGGCATTAAGTTTTGGCCAGGCGGCTTCTTTCCCTTCTTGAAAATGCCCCTGTCCACCCTGACCAATCGAGTCATTCCTTTGTCGGATGTCTTTGGAGATGATGCCGAGGAGTTTGAAGAAGCGGTGTCCTCGCAAGCCGATGACGAGAAAAATGTCGCTCAAGCAGAAACTTTACTAACGACACGACAACCTGTTCAAGATCAGAACGTCGCAGCCATCCGCCAGATGGTCGAGCAGATTGCATCGAGCCAAGACATAACGAAAGTTGATCAACTCGTTGAGCGAATTGAAATATCGAAACGAACCCTCCAACGATTATTTGGACGATATGTTGGGGTTAGCCCAAAATGGGTCATACAGCGATACAGGCTGCACGAAGCTATTGAAAGAATAGATCGCGGCCAAGACGTACATTGGGCAAGACTTGCTGTCAGTCTAGGTTATTTCGACCAAGCACACTTCATCAAACACTTTCGATCACTCGTTGGAAAATCGCCGGAGGAGTACGCACGCAGCCTTGGCAAGAGAGCTTAGCGAGGAACAAGCGAACGAAAAAGGATACGTATTCGCCTTGTAGGAAACCCCTCAATAACCATGAAAACGAGAGGACAGTGAGTGAGCCGATAGGCGAGCGAATCGTGCGTGCAGTTCCCACGACAAACTTCCAATCACACCGACGACTCGAAGACTCGCTGTCGGTGGCGCCCTTCGTACTCTGGGGAAGAAAAAAGGACGGGAATCTTTTTCGCCAAGGTAGCTTATCCAAG
This sequence comes from Planctomycetota bacterium, assembly GCA_022571635.1. Lineage (GTDB taxonomy): Bacteria > Planctomycetota > Phycisphaerae > Phycisphaerales > SM1A02 > JADFNO01. The sequence continues at coordinate 5,373 of JACZXL010000069.1, read as the reverse complement.
AAAAAGCAAGAAAAAGGGGACAGGCTACTTTTTCTAAAAAGTAGCCTGTCCCCTTTATGACTCTTTATGATTTGTTCACCAGGGCAGATGATCGAGATCTACGTTGCCGCCGGAGATGATCACGCCCACGCCCCCGGAAGTTGACGAAGCGTCCAACGGCAGTGACTTGAACTCATCCGACAGCACGGCGGCGACCGCCACGGCAGCGCTGGGCTCGATCACAATCTTCATCCGCTGCATGACCAGTCGCATCGCTTCGATGACTTGCTCGTCGCTGACGGTGAAGATCGTTTCGACGTGGTCGCGGATGATCGGCCACGTCAGTTCGCCCATGCTCGTCAGCAGTCCGTCGCAGATCGTGTTTGGGTTCGTTTGCGGAATGAGTTCACCGGCCGCCAGTGATCGAGCGGCATCATCCGCACCGGTCGGCTCGGCCCCGAACAGCCGAACCCCCGGCTTCATACCGCGACCGGCGATACATGTCCCGGACATCAGCCCCCCACCGCCGATCGGCGCGATGATCGCATCGAGCGTCCCCACTTCGTCGAGCAACTCCAGCGTGACGGTGCCCTGCCCCGCAATCACGTGCGGATGATCAAACGGCGGAATCAGCGTCCCGCCCGTCTCGGCGACAAGCTCCTCAGCACGCTGCCGGCGCGCTTTTTCATTTGGTTCACAGACATACACGTTCCCGCCATAGCCCTCGACGGCGGCGCGTTTGACGGGTGAGGCGGTGCTGGGCATAACGATATGCGCCTCAATCCCGCGCAGTTTCGCCGCCAGCGCCAACGCCTGAGCATGATTGCCGGAGCTGTGCGTGACGACGCCGCGCCCCGCGACATCGTCCGCCAGATTCATTACCGCATTGCACGCACCGCGAAACTTGAACGCGCCGATCTTCTGGAAGTTCTCGCACTTGAAGAACACCCGGCGTCCAGCACGCTCATCCAGCGCTGCACACGTCATCACCGGCGTACGGTGCGCATACGGTTCAATACACTTCGCCGCTTCGCGCACCGCATCGAGGGTGATCGGCCTCACCACGACACGTTCCGCAAGCGTTCGACCGCCGCTTCGGTATTCTCGCGCGAATTGAACGCAGAGATGCGAAAATACCCTTCCCCGCAGCTTCCAAACCCAACGCCGGGCGTCGTCACGAGCTGCGCATCATTGAGCAGGTGATCAAACACGCCCCAGCTATCAATCCCTTCCGGACACACAACCCAAACATACGGCGAGTGAACACCGCCGTACGCCGTCAGCCCAGCCACCTCGCATCCTTCTCTCAACAGCCTGGCGTTCCGCAAATAATGCTCGACCAAGTTGTGAATCTGCTCAACACCGTCTTTGGAGTAGGTCGCCTCTGCGGCGCGCTGCACGGGATAACTCACGCCGTTGGACTTCGTATTCCATCGTCGTGTCCACAAGTCGTGCAGTGGGACTTCTACTCCCTTGCGCGTCACCGCCTGGACATCTTTGGGGCAGACGGTGTAGCCGCAGCGGACCCCGGTGAATCCGCTGTTCTTTGAGAAACTATGGAACTCAATCGCGCATCGCCGAGCGCCGTCGATCTCGTAAATCGTTTTCGGCAAGCTCTCGTCGCTGATATACGCTTCGTAGGCAACGTCATAGAGAATGATCGCGTTGATGGAGAGCGCGTACTCAACCCATGCGCGCAGCTGATCGCGGGTAATCATCGCGCCGGTGGGGTTGTTTGGATAGCACAGATAGATCAGCTCAACGGGATGCTCTGGGTGGGCCGGGACAAAGCCATTATCAGCGGTGCAAGGCAGATACTCGATCCCCACATAGGAGCCATCATCCCGGCCCGGACCGGTATTGCCGGCCATGACGTTCGTATCGACATACACCGGATAGACCGGATCGGCGATGGCCAAACGATTCTCGGGACCGAGGATATCCAGAATCGCGCCGCAGTCGCATTTAGATCCGTCGGAGACGAAGATTTCATCATCAGCAATATCAACGCCGCGCCCCCGGAAGTCGTGCTCGGCAATTGTGGAGCGTAGGAACTCGTACCCCGTGCCGGGCCCGTAGCCGCGAAACGTCTTGCGGTTCGCAAGCTCATCGACCGCATGGTGCATCGCGCTCACCACGGCCGGGGGCAGCGGTTCGGTAACGTCGCCGATCCCACAACGAATCAGACGCTCAGCAAGTTTGGGGTTCGCCTGGCCAAACGCTTCAACTCTGCGACCGATCTCCGGGAACAGATACCCGCCTTTCAGCTTCAGGTAGTGCTCGTTGACAAACGTCATGACGAATCAATCGCTGGAGGGACCATGAAGGTCGCGGCGAACGAGATGCTATTGAACCAATGCCAAAAGCGTTGCGCGACGAAACTCAAGCGGTAGGCGCTGCATCGGGCTGTGGCTCAGCTTCGGTTTTCGGTTTGGGCTTGGACTTCGGCTTGGGCGCGGTCTTTCGGGTCGGTGCTTTGGTCGCGGTGCCATTGAGTCCCGCCTCGGCCATCTTCGTAAGCTGATCAAACAGCTTCGGGTCCTCGATCGCCACTTGGCTGAGCATTTTGCGGTTCAGCAGGACGCCGGCTTGCTGCAATCCGTGGATGAACCGGCTGTAGCGCGTGCCTCGCATCCGGCACGCCGCCGACAGTCGAGTGATCCACAGCCGGCGGAAGTCCCGTCGTCGCGCTCGCCGATCACGGTACGCAAACACGCCGGCGCGGGTCAGCGTAATTTTCGCCTGCTGCTTATGCTTGCTTCTGGTGCCGCGATATCCACGGGCCGCTTTCAGCAGCCGGCGCCTCGCCTTGGTTCGGGCAGCGCCCTTTCTAACACGGGGCATGACTCAACTCCCGTTGGGCCGAGGCGGGGGTCGTTCTCGACGCTTGAACCCGCTCAGCAGATTTACTTTTCGTTCGCTGCGGCCGCGGCGACCGGCGAATCGTTCTCGTTATCCTTCGACGAATCCTCAGGCGCGTCGGCGTCAGGCTTCCTCGCCTTGTTTCGGCCGCCGGTCTTGAGTCCCAACAACCGGCTCACACGCTTGAGATCCGAGGCATGGGCGAACGTCGGCCTGCGATACCCGCGGATCGTCTGTCCGGACTTGTGGCTGCGCAAATGCCGGCCGAACGCGCGATGCATCTTGATCTTGCCACTCTTGGTGACCCGAACCCGCTTGAGCAGGCCCTTATGTGGCTTGTTCTTGGGCATATTCAACTGGCCCCACCCGAAACGATAAACGTCCCACCGGCGCCCCCCGGCCCTCCCGGCATCCCCCATCAATCGGAGGGGAAGCCTAGCAAGCCACTAGGCGATGTCAACGCCGAATCATCGCATCCGCGTTATGAGATAGGGATTGGATTTGGTGGACGATGACCCTACTGGGCCAGGAAGACGTCGTTGACGTCCGTCTGTTGGATGCCGTCGTGGAGGGAAGAGACGCCCTTGGGCAACCAGATGTTGTCGTCGCCGCCGCCGCGGCGCCGTCGGCTGGTCCAGCCAGATCCAGCCCCCGTCGGTGAACAAGGCGTTCTGGCCCCGGCCGCCGTGATTCAGCGAGTTCGACAGGGCCGGGATCATCCCCTCCGCTCGGTGAATGGCGTCAATAAGGCGGTTGCGATCGGCCAGGACCATCATCGTCACGCGACCGGCGCCCCAGGTGAGCTGCCTCTCGGGGACGGGCCACCGATAGCTGTAGCTGCCGCCAATGAAGTTTGCATCTTCATGTCCGGGGCATGTCAGATCGTCGCGCTCACAGTACCCACCTCCGACGAGCGGTCCGAGGTTGATGCGGTTCAGAGCCAAGGCGTTCCACGAAGAAAACAGGCTCGCCATCGGCATCGCACGGTCGTAGTCGTTGGCGTATCGGTCAAAGGCATTGCCCAGTAGCCGTAGATTGTTCGCGCAGCCGGCGTCGATGTTGCGCTGGTGAAGATTCGTCATGACCGGCCAGAAGATACTGGCTCCGATCAGAATGACCGCGGCAACGGACACGAAATCCGGCAGGCGGATACGCCGGCGCCCGCCAAACTCTTGAACGTCGGTCTGGTCGGCCACCGCGATCTTGGCCGACGCCCGCCGCTCGTACTGATCGATCCGCGCGACCGTGGCATCGATCAGCGCCTCGTCGGCATCCTCCACTGGGTAATCATCGATGAGCTCGAACAAGCTCAGCAGCGCGTTCACCCGGCGCTGATCTTCCAACGACAGCGCTTCCAGAGCGCTGGGGTCAAACCCACAGTCAACAAGGGCGTCGAGCAATCGCTCGTCCTGTGGTGACAATGCGATCGGTTCCCTGCGCTCGTCGTGCTGGTCGTGGGTCATTGTTCTCGCCCCTGGCGGACTCTCGCCGCCTTCCATGCTTTGGCAAACGTGGCCACGGCCGTATGAAGCCGGCTCTTGACCGTGCCCAAGGGAATGTGCAATGAGCCGGCGATCTGGCCATAACTCAGACGCTGGAAGTAGCTCAGCAGAAGGATCTCCCGCAGATGCGCCGGCAGCGAATCAATGACGATCCGGACCACACGGGTGCGCTCCGCGTCCAGAACCGGTGCTTCGGGGCTGGGAAGGTCTGCCTCCAGCAGATCGACGAAGGACGAGCCTTCGTCGTCCCGGTTCACCCGGGCTGAGAGCGAAACCATCGTCCTGCGCCGATGCTTGCGGTAGTAGTCACGGGCCTTGTTCGCCGCGATGGTGAACAGCCAGGGCTTGAACCGGCGGGTCAGGTCAAACATGTCCGCCGAGAGATGCACCTGAAGGAAGGTCTCCTGGAAGACGTCCTCCGCCGCTGCGTGTGAGCCGAGATAGCGCGTCAGAAAGCTCAGCAAGTCCTGCCGAAAGCGCGCGATCAACTCGACGAGGGCGGCCTGCTCGCCTTGGAGATACGCTTCAACCAGATCTTCATCTGTCCGTCTCTTCACTCCAGCAAGTCCCTTGGACCTCGACGTGCGCCGGATCATACGCCCGGCGCGATCGGTCGGCTCCCATCCCGCCCACGGTCCAACGACACCCCCGAGTTGTACGGCTCCGGCAAGCACCTTGGTCGTGATACGAACCCCGTGGGAGCGCGGATCGTGATTTCTCACCCTTTTGACGACCCAAATGATGTATCGGACGTTACCCATATGGACCAGACGGCCACACGACCGGAGGCCGCGAATCGGCTATTGTCACGCCGTCATGGGCGTACCCGTCTCTCAAATGTGGACCGTCGCGACCTACGTGCTGGGCCAGAAGCTCCGTCGTCGGCAGCGCTACCCCCTGGTACTGATGCTGGAGCCGCTGTTTCGCTGCAATCTCGCCTGTGCCGGCTGCGGCAAGATTCAATATCCCGCCCATATCCTCAAGCAGCATCTGACGGTCCAGGACTGCCTCCGGGCCGTCGATGAGTGCG